>NZ_JBQTGH010000011.1:0-23593 GCF_052400625.1 Thermophagus sp. OGC60D27 | reverse complement strand
TTCAGCCGCTGATTTTCGACCTGAAAAATTTTAGATTCAATTTCAGCCGCTGATTTTCGACCTGAAAAATTTTAGATTCGATTTCAGCGGTCCTTAAAAAACCCCCATTATTAGACATATAAAGCTCATGGGTGCAACGCGACTCAAATGGCTGAATTAATTTAATACCTATTCTTAAAGCAGCCAAAGTCACCATGCCCGTTTCAAAATATTCAGAGACCATTTCTGTCGGATGCAAAAAGAAAAATCCGGCATAAAAATAATGCCGGAATTATGGTGAAGGCAATAAGTATCAGACCTGCTGGATTATTCGAAGAGTCCTTCATCCCGAATCAGCATCAAAATGGCCGACTGAGGGACAATGACATATTTTTGATTGTTAAATTCTATCTCATAGCCACTGTTTTGAAGATAGATGGCCAAATCTCCCTCGTTGGGCTGAAGCGGCACATAGCGCACATTTTCATTTTTCGACTTCCAGGGTTCATCTTCCTCAGCAATGGCAGGGATTGGATATCCCGGACCGGTTTTAATAACATAACCGGAGTGAACCTTCTCTTTTTCCTGCACATTAGGGGGCAGAAATAATCCCGATTTAGTACGCTTTTCAGGGGTTTTAGGTTTGATGAGTACGCGATCTCCAACAACAATAAACTTATTCAAATCTTTTTCGTCTATTCCCGGAATCATTTTTTTGTTGCAAATATAATCAATAGATCGTTAGATTTTCAGATGCTGAGTGGTGGATAATCCAAATGCGTCGGGATATCTTCCATAACGCCCGACAAGTCATCACCAGGATACACCATTTAATTTCAACCACTTACCAACTTTCGAAAAACAATCGTTTTTCCCCATCCGACAAAAAGAAATAAAATTTATAACTTGATTTATGTTGTTTTGTTTTCAGGTTTGCTAATATTGCATTAAAACAAACACACAAACAGTTATTTTAATTCAAAGAAATATTTATGTCACGTCCTGAAAAAGTTCTCAAGTATTGTCCCAGTTGTGGTTCCGGGCTTTTTAAGCCCATCACATCCAAATCGTTTAAGTGCAGCAGTTGCGGATTTGAATTTTTCATCAACAGTGCTGCCGCGGTGGCCGCCGTCATTGAAAATGAAGCAGGACAAATACTTTTAACCGTTCGAGGGGTGGAGCCGGCGCTGGGGGCATTGGACCTGCCCGGTGGTTTTGTGGATCCGATGGAAAGTGCCGAAGAGGCCATCAAAAGAGAGATCAAGGAAGAACTTAATTTAGAGATCGCCACCACCAACTATCTGATCAGTTTCCCCAATGAATATGTCTACAGCGGCTATTCGGTCTTTACCACCGACTGTGGCTTTGCCTGTAAGGTAAAGAGCTTTGATAACATAAAAGTGGCGGATGATATCGCCGGTTACCAGTTCTTCGATCCAAGTGAAATTGATTTCAACAAGATTAGCAGCAACTCCATCCGGAAAATATTGAAGTTTTATTTGGCACAATAGTTAACGAATGCTTTGACCCTCTCCTCCGAATACATTCTACCACAATAGCCTTCTCCCTTTCTCAATCAGATCAGCGTCTCAAGCCATAATCCATCAGGCCACAACCGGCGAATGACCATTAGCCTGACCCCACCCGCACAAATACACTTTTTAAATCATAATCCTTTCCCAACTTTTTATCAAGAAGCCTTCTATTCTGCATGCTGCCGGGACATCCTTTTTCCGTTTAACAGGACCATTTTAAAAAGTTTTGGTAAGCTTCCGCGGTTTTATTGCATCACAAAGTTCACTCCTGAATAAGAGGAAACTATGTTGTTGAAAGATTTTTCATAATTATTACCGTTATCTTCTTCCACCCTATTGTTTTTTTTCATAAATTTTTGAATAAAAACAATAGGTTTATTCGCATAAAATTTGCTTAAGTCATTGGTCGTATGGAATGCTCAACACATAGTCTTATACATTGCCTTTTGTGACAACTATTCTTGTCATGATGGTTGCCTTGTTGAAAAATGAAAAAATCCACCAAAAACGCCAAGCCATGAAACACATCATCCTATTGACCGACTTTTCGGAAACCGCCAGAAATGCCGCACTCTATGCGCTTAAAATGTTCAAGAACCAACCCGTTCGTTTTCTGCTTTTAAATTGTTTTGATGTGGATTTTAGCGGAAGTCCTTATATCATTCAGGTAAAAGAAGAAATGGCAGAGGAAAGCCGACGCGGCCTTCGCCAGGAATTATCGCGGCTTCACGCACAATTTCCCAATGCCAGAATAAAGCCTTTATCCGGCTTTGGACCAATAACCGAAGTGATCCGGAAAGCGATAGAGGAACACCATCCCGAGCTGGTTGTTTTGGGCTGTAAAGGAGAAACGGCCCTGGAACATTTATTACTGGGCAGCAATGCACTGGATGTGATAAATAATATTCATCACCCCACCTTGGTCGTTCCGATTAATGCCCAATTTATTTCCCCCAAGAAAATTGTCTTTGCCACCGATCTTCAAAATACCGATCTCTCACCTCTGGCAGATTATCTCAACGATCTGATAAAATCGTTCAACAGCGAACTCCTCTTTTTGAATATTGTAGAAGATCGTCCGATTAACCGATTGGAAACTGAGGAAAAACTGGCCTCCTATTTTCCCGGGGTAAAACTGAATTTTTATTTTGAGGAAAGCGACGGTGATAATTGTCAAACCATTTTAAAATTCATGGAAGAACATGATGCCACCATGCTCATTCTGTTCCACCACCATCGAAAATTTTTCCAGAATATTTTCCAATCCCATTTGATCAAAAAGATGATCCTTCACCCACAGCACCCCATGTTTATACTGCATGAGAAGCAAAAACAGGACGTTCATAAATAAGGGGGATCCCGGACACCCCCACCCACCTGTCCAACGGGGAAGTGCCCTATTTACGATGACCGAGATCCGCGTTTGTAGGCGCGGATAATTTTATCCACCAGCTGACCTTTGGCCGGATCCATTTGAATACGTCCGGGATCCGCCTCAAACCAGCGAAGTGTGCGCTTAATACCTTCGCTAAAGGGGATCGTTGCCCGAAATCCGGGGACAAACCGTTTGATCTTTGAATTATCAAAGATGACACTATGGGCTTTATCTCCGAGCAAACTACCATATAAATTTTCATCAAAGCTGCCTATAAAATCGGAAGCAATATGTACCGCCTTCAATGGTGCTCCTGCCGCTTCGGCCACCCACTCAAAAATCTGGTTCCAGGTCATAATCTCATCGGAAGTAATGTGAAAGCTATGACCTATGGCCTGTCTATGACCTAAAAGACCATTGAACCCTTTGGCAAAATCTTCGGAATGGGTGATGGTCCACAGCGACGTCCCGTCACCATGAATAATAACCTCTTTCCCCTTCCGGATACGATCGATGATGGTAAAATCCTTCCAACCACAAATGGGAACAGGGATCACAGTATCATAGGTTAAAGAAGGACGCACAATGGTAATGGGGAAACCATCCTTTCGGAAGCGTTGTATAAGATAATCTTCACACGCTATTTTGTCTCTTGAATACTGCCAGTAAGGATTATAGAGAGGGGTGGATTCGGTAATCACAGGGTGTCCTCCGGGCTTTTGGTAGGCCGAGGCAGAACTGATGAAGATGTATTGCTTGGTATGCCCGTTAAATATTTTAAAATCACTTTCCACATCTTGCGGTGTGAAAGCCATCCAATTGACCACCACATCCCACTCATGCCCTTTTATTGCCTGAATGACCGCTTCTTTATTGGTGTAATCGGCAATAATACTTTTGGCACCGTCAATCTTTATTTGCTCTTTGCCACGATTAAGGAGATAAAGATCCATACCACTTTTAACAGCCAGCCGGCTCGAAGCAGCACTTATGTTTCCGGTACCTCCGATATATAGTACTTTCATAACTATTGTTTTTTAATGATGAAGACAGAAGCCAGAGGCTAGACGTTAGATACAGAGATAAAAGATGAAATAAGATGGCAATAAAAAGTAACTTGGTCTTCCGGTTTTCGGTTTATGGCTTCCGACTTTTAATCATCAATCTTTTCCAGATCATTCAGGCTTCTGATTCTGATATCCTTCTCCAGGTCAAGTTGCTTCTCCGTTTTCAGATCCACAACGATGGACTCACCGGGCAGGACATCAAAGAAATTATCTGAAAAGTGACCGACGCCATCGGCAGTATCCAGAAAGATATTCTTGGATAATTTTTCGGAAAAGACGGTTACTCGATATCCGTCAGCTGTTTTTCCTACATTAATTTGAGCAGAAGGTTCCGGAAGCTCCAGATCTTTCGGCTCTTTAAAGTAGAGAAGATTTTCGGCCACGATTTGCCCACCGGACTGAAACTCCACAGACAGAACGACGCGGTTTAATTTATCACTGTCGACTAAATTAACCAGCGAATCTTCAAAAACAACCACAGAGCTGTTTCCAGCTACCTGGGCATTAACTTTTTGAGAAAACAGCTCCTCACCATCAAAATCGATCATCTTCACCAATAACTCCCCCGTGATGGCTTGCAAATAATCGTTTACGGCATGGACACGGACAATCCCGTTTTTTTCAACAGGTGATACGATAAAGGCTTCATTGGCTTTTTTCACAAAATAGTGGGCCGCCTTCCACCGGCCGTAATAATCGACCGTTGACCATGATATGGTAGGCCAACTGTCGTTGAGCTGCCAGTATAGAGATCCCATACAATGGGGTTTGCTTCGTCTGTGTGCCTCGATGGCCGTTTGATAGGCTTTGGCCTGAAGCAGCTGGCTGACATACGTAAAATCGGGGAAACTATCAGGAACCTCATAATATTGCTCCATATACCATTTGATCATGTCGTTTCCGTCAAAGCCGGGGCGAACATAGGGCATCCTTCCACGTTGGCGATGACGCATCATCTTTGAATCATAAGTCCAATCTTCCGGACTGGAAAACTGTTTGATGGTATGCATCGAAGGGAATGCTTGTAATCCATATTCACTCACAAATCGGGGCACATTTTCGCCATAGGCGGAAAAAGGCTTTTGTCCAAACCAGATGGTCCAGTCGTGTTCATCGCCCGATGTACGATCCGCTTTGATCCCGCCATACCCTATGGGGGAAGATGGATGATAATAGCGCAATGAGTCGAGCTCACGGACAGCCTGCGGGAGAATTTCATGGAAAATTTTTTGGTAAGTATTCCACACAAATTCCTTTACATCCGGTTTGAACATGCGATCCCACCCCCATTCATGCCATCCATGGAAGTTTTCATTGTTACCGCACCACATGGCCAGAGAGGGATGGTTGCGTAACCGCTTGACATTGTACCGGGCCTCTTTGCGGATATTTTCCAGATGGGCGTCATCTCCCGGCTGCAGGGCGCAAGCAAACATAAAATCCTGCCATACCAGAATGCCGTTACGGTCGCACAAATCATAAAGATAGTTATCTCCATATATGGCTCCTCCCCAGACACGGATCATGTTCATATTGGCCGCCACGGCATTATGAATAAGTTCATCGTAACGCTCCTTCGTCACCGATGGGGTAAGTGTTTCGGAAGGAATCACATTGGCACCTTTCATGAAGACGGGTTGTCCATTTAGCTCAAAATAGAAGGTATGTCCTCTTTCATCCGGTTGCTGAACAACTCTGAGGGTGCGGATTCCATAATCCAAATGATAGGCATCCATTACCTGAGTCTCATCTTTCAATGAAAACGAAAAGGAATAGAGGTGCGGATCGCCCAAGCCATTGGTCCACCATAACTTGGGATGATCTAATTCCAGTTCAAAAGGTATGGTATTGCTTCCTGCTTTAAGTTCCACTTGTTTGGAAAAGCTTCCCTTGGGTGCATCTGTATCCAGTTCAACGACATAGTTTCCGGCCTTAGTAACCTGCAAATTGACATACCCGGAAACCTTGGCAGATCCCTGACTGGCTTCGTCGGTTTGAAGATAGACCTCATCAATAACCGCTCGGCTCCATGCTTTCAGCACCACGGGCTTCCAGATTCCTGAGGTCACCAGCCGTGGGCCCCAGTCCCATCCGTAATGAAAGGGCGCCTTTCGTGTAAAGACATTGGTACGTTCCCCCTCCGGGGCCTGTTCATTGGTGGCAGGAAGCAGATAGTCCAGCTGTTTCAGTTTCTTCATTCCTTCTTTTACCGGCGAATGAAAATAAATCCTCAGCCGATTTTCTCCTTCTATCAAATGATCTTTCACATCCACCTTCCATCCCACAAACATATTGTCGGCCTCAAGGATCTTAACATCATTAAGGAATACATCTGCATAGGTATCCAGACCTTTAAAGAAAAGCTCAATAACATCGGGGCCGGATAAGAGGGATTGGTCAACATTAAAGGTGGTGCGATAGACCCAGTCTTGTTTTTCCACCCATTGTACTTGATCTTCATTCATTTCGATATGAGGATCCTCAATAATTCCGTTCGCCATCAAATCGGAATGAACCGTTCCGGGCACTTTGGCGGGCATCCATTCTTCTGAATCGGCCTGCGCAAACTCCCAGTCGCCACTTAAATCAATGGTTACCGATGAACCTTTAAACTGTTCCCGGCAAGCGTTTCCCAATATCATAACTGTTAAGAATAAGCTTACTATAAGAAACCTGTTCAGAAAAGTGTTTTTTTCCATATACCTATTTTACAAAATATCTGTTTATCTTATACAGGCTTATAAAAGTAACCATCATTCCTATAACGCACAAATCCCCATCCATAATTTTTTTGGACTCGTGCATTTTTTACTTTTCATTTTCAATATTTTAAACAGCATTGCCACCAATACGTTGCGCCCTAATAAAAGCCATCGCTCAGCAACCCTATAAAGCAACATAAAAAATCGCTGGATTATGCATCAACCGAATCTAATAATCCCCAAAGGTCGAACGGTCTGTTTTTAAAGCGTGAGGCTAAAGAATACCCAATAAGGAAAGCATGGTAAAGGCATACCTTCTACCCAATTTTCGAACACCTTCCGAATTGAAATGAATATGATCGTCCCTCACCGGACACCCGGACGATTCAATCACATGGGCGGTGGGAATCACTTGGGGTAATTGGTTTATGATGGGATTCATTGCCGCACAAAGACCTTTCTGCTCATCGCCAACCACTTCCCCGGCCAGCAAAGGCACCGATTCCGGCTCAAGAGAGAGATCACTGAGTATGTTTTCATAAATCTTCTTAACATATTGTGGCCATTGCTCATCGCCAGTATTGGTCTCACCCTGATGCAAAAGGATGCCCTTGATTACCCCCTCTTTTTGTGCTTTTTTGGCCAGGCTAATCAGTCGCTCATAGGGATTTCCCCCGTAAGACTTAATCTTGTTTTGAAACCACGATTCGGGATAGGTATTTAAATAATCTTTATAGATATCCTTATCAAACAACCGAATATCACATCCTCCTATTGCCACGCTAATGACGCCAACCGTAATGCTGTCGGGCAAATTGGCCACCATGGTACGGCCAAAATAGTCGGCCGGAGAAAGACCAACATAACATTGACTCAACGGCGGAATGGCAGCATACCAGGTTCCGGTTTGGCGACCATTTTGTTGGCAGTCGGCCGATGCCATCACCTGAAACCGACCGTCCACATTCAAATCACAGGCTTCAATCTCTGCTGACCCTTCCATGTTGGACTGGCCAAAACATAAATAGATGTGAAAATTGGGATTCTGGGAAAACAGACTCATAGACATAAAAGAGACAAACAGGGATAATAAAATTTTTGTTTTCATGGTCTATATGTTTTATATACGCATTTGAAAAAGTAGATTTAGCGAAAAATTTATTTGTATTTAATCGATCTAAAAGAATGGTTATCCAGGACATGGATCTATTGGAACGCGCTTAACAATGGCTTCACACACACCCTTTCCTCGAAAAGTGGGGGCCGGGCCGGTAGTGACCATCGTACATTATTAGACTTGTTTCATCAGTATAAAAATTGGTTAATCCATTGGTCTGATGGAACTCGCATGACCATTCGTTTATACATGTTCTTGTTGTGACAATCTCACATTGTCATGCTCGTTTCATTGATTTTATACTCAAATATAATTATTACCTGAAGTAATCCCTATTTTTGGAAATGAAGAAATCAATTTGTTTTTTTAATTATGCCAAATCCAACAAATAAGAAAACGGCTGAAATCATAGTCGGGCTATTGTTCTTCACCATGTTTATTGTGCAGAAGGGCCACTCCACCAACAGAGAAACCATCATTGGTAATCCGCCGGTATATCATTTCTCGCATACCGACTACAACAGTGATTCTCAATTCTGGACCGCATGTCAGGATCGCTCTGGCATAATGTATTTGGGCAACAATTCGGGGATCCTTCGTTTTGACGGGGAACGCTGGGAAAGAGCCACCTTGCCCAACAACAGCTCGGTCCGAAGTTTGTTTTGTGCCTCTGACGGCACCATCTATGCCGGGGGCTTTAATGAATTCGGAACCATCCGGGATAACCTCGACGGTAGCTTTTCTTACCACTCCCTGATCAATAATCTTCCGGACAAGTATAAAGACTTTGGCAACATTTGGAAAATAGTGGAAAAGGATGATGTCATAATATTTCAGAGTTTTAATTATCTGTGTTTTCTGAACAATGGCAACTACAAAATTATTGAACCTGCATCGTATTTTGGGTATGTTGGCCTTTGTCACGATCAACTCTTCGTTTTGGATCAAAATACCTTGTTTACTTTGGATGTTCATTCCGCCCAATTCACGCCCTTTTTGTCGACCGAAGCGCTGAACCATGAAGAAATTGTTAATATTCTGCCCGCCGATTCAAAAAATCTGGTCTTAATCGTCACAAAAGCAGGAAGTCTATTTACAGCAAACATCCTGACCAAAAAAATAGAAGACCACAACCACCTTACCATCGGCGGCAACGAAGTATTCACGTCCGCACTAAAATCCACCTCAGGCATAATTTACACCGGCACCTTAAGCCATAAGATGTATTCGTGGCAAATCAGGGAAAATCAGATTAAGCAAATCAGAAACTTCTCAGCATTACAAGATAAAACGGTGCTTAATTTGTTCGAATCGCGCGAAGGGTTAATATGGGTGTTGTTGAATAAAGGTCTTGATTTTATTGATCCAAATGCACCGCTGACCTTATTATTTCAGGGATCCTCCATTTATGATGCGGTATTATCTAACAACCAATTGTTTATTGCCACAAATCAGGGCGTATTCAGCAGCAGCCGGCTCACATCAGACAGTATCCTAAAGCAAAACGACGTCACAAAAATTCACGGGCTAGAGGGACAAGCCTGGTCTCTCAAAGCCATCGGAGACAAACTGTTCTGCGCTCATGACAGGGGTCTATTCCATATAATGGGCAAAAGAATAAACAGAGTGGGTGAATATACAGGGGTATGGAAACTCTATCCGGTATCGGGGTCGGACAACCTCTATTTTGTTTGTACCTACAACGGTTTAGGCATGATCCGTGTGACATCTGAAGGCATAGAAGTGATTCACGAAAAAATAGCAGGGTTTGACGAATCCACCCGTGATTTGATGTCCGTTCCGCACGACAGCCATTCCTACTGGGTTTGTCATGGATACAAAGGGGTTTTTAAAATTAACACCAACGCCACCCATTCCCGAATCGTATCCACCGAACACTTTCATCAACAGAACGGATTGCCTTCACCATTCAACATCAATGTGCACCGATGGCGGGGCATGAACATCTTTTCTACCAATCACGGACTTTATGTTTTTGATAAAGAAAGAGGAAAATTTATTGTGCATACTGAAATGACCCATTTATTGGGTCAGGAAAAAAATATCCGTCAAATTATAGAAAACGGTGATACCACATGGTGTATCATTGACGACCAAATAGCATTTATAGATCACGCTAATGCAAACAAAGTCATCTTAGATCCTTTTTTATCGCTGAAAGGAACACTGAATAGAGGGATGGAGTGTATCGTACCGGTGAAGGGAAGTAACGAAGTGCTCATTGGCACGACCAACGGTTTGTTTGCATTTAAACCGGCATCCTCACCTATTGACGGTTCGGCCGACGGCCCATCAACCCAAATTCGGCGCCTCAGCTATAACATGAAAGATTCAACCGTTCTCCGTCGTGTTGATTTACTGAATTCACCCTTTGTCTTTCCCAATGAAGTTTATAATGTCCAATTCCAATTATCTGCTCCGGGAATAAAAGACAAAACCAACATCAGATATGCGTTTCGTCTGGAAGGTCAGATGGATCAATGGTCTCAATGGCAGGAAAAGCCGGATGTCAGTTTTTCCTTTTTAAAAAGCGGAAATTATACCTTGATCGTAAAAGCCAAAAGCCTATCGGGAGAACTTGCTAATCCAACGCAATTCAGTTTCATCATTGAGTCGGCATGGTATGCCACCTGGCCTTGGATCATCTTCTGGGTGGCCGTCGGATTAACCATCGTCTTTAGTTTGTTCAAACAGATACAAAAGATCATCCTGAAAGAGAAGGAAAAAACCCGGGCAGAAGAACAAAAACTTCAAAAAGCCCGGGAAATTGAACTGGAAAACCAAATAATCATGCGTGAAAAACAACGCATTGAAGCCGAAAACATCGAAAAAAGCAAAGACCTGGTGAACAACACCCTGTTGGTGGCAAAAATGCGGGAATTACTCATTGACCTGCAAACCGAACTCAATAACATCCGGAAAAATGCGAAAAACGATTCGGTTCGGAAAAGTATCCTGAATATGGTCAGGAACATACAGATAAGCCTAAATGATGAAAGGCAATACCAGCTTTTTGATACCAATCTGGAACGAGTTCATCAGGAACTGTTTAACAACCTCAAAAGTCGTTATCCAACCATAACTGCCAAGGAACTCCGACTGTGTGCATTCATAAAAATGGAGCTGACCAACAAAGAGATGGCCAGCATTTTCAACATATCTGTCAGAGGTGTGGAAACGGCTCGATACCGGCTCAAGAAGAAACATTCCGGCATTAATGAGTTGCTTGGGTTGGAATGAATCCATTATTCAACTCACCAATATCGAAATGATGGAATGAGGCAGGCTGTTTACCGAAGCCGCTTTACCGCTCATCCATAATTTGAAGGAAATTTCTTCATCCGCATTATTCATGACGACTACCACAATGGACCCGTCAGGATTAATGAAAGCGGTAGATTGCAACACATCGCGACTGGATGCGCAACTGATGCGACGGGCACCGGGACGAATAAATCGGGAAAAGTGACCGATATAGTAATAGCTGTTGGTATAGATCAACTGGTCTTTGGACAGGTCGGCATGAATGGGTGCAAAGCAATAATTGCCGACGTGATTGGGTCCTCCCTTTTCATCCAGAAGTATATTCCAATCGGTCCAGGCAACAGTTCCATGATTGAAGTCATGGATCATAGATTTCCCATATCTTTCCCCCAGACGCCAGTCATTTAATTCATCATACTTAAATGCTTCCACACATCCTTCTGTAAAGACAAGATTCTTTTCCGGAAACGCTTCATTGACTGCTTGGAGATTGTTAAACTGCATCTCACTACCGGTCCAGGTTTCATACCAGTGAAATCCGATGCCCCAAACATATCTGGAAGCCTCGGGATCGTTGAAGATGACCGATGCACGATGAAAGATAAGGTCGCGATTATGGTCCCAAACAATCAGCTTTTTATCGCTCATCCCGGCCTTTTCGAGAGTAGGTCCTAAATAATACTTCACAAAATCGCGTTCGTCGTCGGCAGTATAAATACAAGACTCCCAGCGCTGCACCGCCATGGGTTCGTTCTGAACCGACAATCCCCAGACCGGTATTCCCTGCTTTTGGTAAGCCTTGATAAATTCCACATAATGATTGGCCCAGGACTGTTTGTATTTGTCCAGAAGCTTTCCGCCCCTCAACCGGTTGTTATTATCTTTCATCCAAGCCGGAGGACTCCATGGACTCACAAACAGTTTGAAATCCTCACCAACTTTTTCCATGGCTCTTTTGATGAAGGGAATTCTATATTTTAGATCATGATCCACAGAGAAGGTTTCCAAAGCAGAATCGTACTCAGCAACATAATCATAACTCTCACTGGAGAAATCACAACTGGCAATATGTGTTCGGGTAAAAGTGTAATTGATACCTCCCTCACCAAAATAAGCGTTAAGCAATTCCTGCTGTTTTTGTTCCGTCAGTTTTGCGAAAACCTCGGCCGAAGCATCAGTAAAGGCCCCGCCAATACCGATAAATGTCTGGAAGATATGTGAAGGATCGACAAAGACACAAGGTTGAGACTCCAGGGGTTGAGAGAAATCTTCAAACTGTAGCTTGCCCTTTAGCGCCAAACGATCCTTAGTTCCTTGCGCTGTTTGATATATTACTGCCGAGCCGGGAGAAAAACCATTGCTCTTTGCATCAAGGTCATTTTTCACCGTCTCCTTCCTATCTTTCGGTTCGGAACTACAACCGAATAGAGTAATAACAAGAAAGACCAATCCCCTAAATAGATGTTTCATGATTAAAAGATTTATACAGATTGCATTAATTGTGTGTGAAACGCACCTAAAATTTACCAAAAAATATTGATTCCCTTGACTTAGGGAATCAATATACCGGAAGAATTGTCATGAGTTTTTCACTTTTTGGGATATGAATATGTCACCCATACCCCCAAAGGAGCAAAATTGAAAGAATACATTTTTATTCCAACTTCAGAAAACTCATTCCTGCAATTCGGTGACGGTCAGGACAGCCTTTTCTTTTCCTGCAGTAATATCCACTTCAAAGCGATAAACGGTGCCTTCTGTCAAGGTTACTCCTTCCACCAGTCCAAGGTTGCCGGGATCTCGGCCATTGGTTCCATCACCAACAAACACGACCTCACTCTCGGTGGTCAGATTATCATTTTTGTACTCTCCACCCCATCCTTTTTGGTGAAAGAATTTAAAATTGATCGCGGTGGCATTGACCGACTCACCACCAACCACCGTCACCCGATATTTTTTAGGAGCGAACTGTGCCATGCAAAGGGCTTTATCGGTATTCCACCCCACTTCATTGGATAAAGACGGTTTTCCGATATCGGTTCCGATAATCCAGAGAGCGCCACTACCGTCCTCCTGTAAGGTAGCCAGCTCATCGCCTGCCATCGCTTCCACAATGAAATAGTTATGCTCAAAATTAGCAATCACCCTGTATTTTCCGGCAACCGGCAGAAATGTAAAGGTTCCGTCTTCATTCCCTTGGAAAAAGTCGGGATCAATCCACCATTGATCCATGTCGGGCACCCCCTCCACCTCGACCACCTGGTTTTGTTGAAGTTCAACTTCCACCTTATAATTATTATCATCGACCATAATCATTTCCTCACCGGCAAACTCTAAGGTGATAAAGGGAGATGCCTCATAAGTAAGGGTATTAAAAGTGATATCATATTCTCCTGCAGCGTAATTGGAGAAAGTTATTGGATTATCGGATTCATGCGTGACACCTCCATTTTCCCATCCAAAAGTGATCACATTACCATGTTCATCAAGCACCGGTGTTTTAATATATCCTTTTACTTTCTGGGGGAAATTTGCCGTCACTTTATACTGATACAGATCGGTACGTATCATCTGGTATTCTTCGTCCTCGGTCACAAAAATCAAAGCAGGATAGTCCGGACGTAAAAGGTCTACGGCAACGCTTTGTTCCTCAATGGCGAACTTAATATTTTGCAAGACAAATTTTAAGGTAGCGGTACCGTTAGGAACATCTTTGAGGAATGGGACAAATATTTTCCCGGTGTATTCCCCCTCCTTTTTGGTGCGAATAACAGTCTCCTGCACCATTTCATCGCCAAAATACAACTGTGCCTTTAAGGTAGATAAAGGTACATTTTCGGCATCACGAACCTTAGCCGCAAATGGAATACTATCACCAAAATGGGCTTCGGTAATTTCACTATTCAATATCAATTCCGGCAGGCCGGTCACCTCTTCATCCTCCTCGCAGGATAAGGTAAAAAACACCGGAAATAACAAACTAAGAAAAAATATAATTCTATTCATCACTTTTACAATTTTAAGGTTTATTGATTCCACCGACAGGATATCACGGCTTTGGCAGGCACCTCATAACTGAAATGGCTGTTTCCGTCGCTAATGGTAATCAGTTTTTTATCGTTTTTATTATTCATAAATACAAAGGCATAAGATCCGTCCTGATTCTCAAAGGCGCTGTAAACGATCCCTTCTTCTTCGTATCCGGAGGTGGCAATACGTACAGCCCCCGGCTTAACGACACTAGCCAGGTGACCAATAATGTAGTAATGAGAATTACGGCTAATGGATTTATAATCTTGCGTGCTGATATCCACTGCACCGTAACAGGTTTGACAGCCTCCCTCCCGATTGGGGCCCTGATTGGAGTCCAGCATCAAATTCCAAACAATCACCGCCTTGCACCATTTATTTACCGTTGCTAATGCCACATGCTCCATATCATCCATCAGCCTGATGGACAAATCTCTGCCATCGTTCCAAGTACCAATCGAGGTCTCAGTAAAAATCAACTCTTTATCCGGCGCCTTCTGGTGAATATCCAGCAACTCCTGGCTATCACCACCATAATTATGGTAGGCTGCACCTGTAATATATTGTGCTGCGTCATTATCCTGGTAAATCTTAACGGGATAATCTTCCTGATCACTCATATTGTCATAATTGTAGTTGTGATCAAAGACATACAGTTTGGTGTCCAGTCCGGCCTCCTGAAGAGCCTTCCCCAATACTTTCACAAATTCTCTCTGTTCTTCCCATCCCATAAACAGAGAAGCAGAGTTTCCACGATTCAGTGGCTCATTTTGAGGCGTCACCGCGTAGATCGAAATACCATAACCTGCAAAAGCCTGCAGCCATTTCACAAAATAGGTAGCATACTCATCATAATACTCAGGATTGAGATGCCCTCCCGTCCAGGAATTGTAGGGTTGTAAATCGGTAAGATTATTGACTTTCATCCATCGGGGACTGGTCCAAGGGGATCCCAAAATCTTAAGGTCGGGATTAATGGCCAACACTTCCTTTAATATAGGGATCACATAGTTTATCTCTTCGGATTGCAAACTAAAATTTTCGAGTCCCGGAGAGTCGCAACAAGTATATTCGCTGAGTGAGAAATCGGAACAACCGATGGAAATGCGCACGTAACTGTATCCCATCCCCTCCTCGTGCGAAAAGGTTTGTACCAGAAAAGCGGTGCGGTCGGCAGGATCCATCTGCATAAGATTATAGCATGAGGAGCCTGTGAGGGCTGCACCGAAGCCATCCATCTCCTGGTATCGAGTTGAAGGATCCAGCGTAATGGTGGTGGGTGACATATTGGGGGTTTTACTGAAATCGACCGCTTTTTGCGTAAAGTCATAAGCTCGATTGGCCGTAGTTATATACAATGTCACATCTCCCACGTCCGGTTTGTCATTAGGATCTTCTCCGGGGCTTTCATTCTTATCTTCTGAGCAAGCACTACAAGACATGAATACCAACCCAATTATTGTCATATAAAATATTTGTCTGATCATCCTTAATTATTTAATAAAAGAGACATAAAAAATCACGAAACAGCTCTCTCCATTCAATTATTTAATATCCCGGATTTTGGACAAGATTGGTATTGGCATCCAAAACGGTTTGCGGGATCGGGAGCAATTCCGATTCTTCTGTAAAGGATCTCGCTTGAGGCAGCCGCCCACTGTCTCTGTTGTTAATACTATTCATAACAGTTTGTAATTTCCCGTTACGAATCAGGTCGAACAGCCGCTGGCCTTCGAAAGCCAATTCCAGTCGACGTTCATTCAACACAGCATCAATCATTTGCTCTTTGGAGGCTTTAACCGACTCCGGCAAACCGGGAAGGTTCACTCTGGCTCTGATCTGGTCCACAATTGCAGCCGCGGCATTGAGTTCTCCTTTCCAGGCGAGAGCTTCAGCTTTTAACAGCATGATATCGGCCAGTCTAAGTTTTATAATACTGTTATTGCCCGACCGTATTTTGTACATAAAAGGATAGTTATCGGAAGGATAGTACAAACTCCAGTTACACTCGTAAAAGACAATGGATTGGCCCATGCGAATATCGTCTTCTTCATTTTCAAAGGCAGCCATGAGGTCTCTGGATGGGGTAACCCATTTGGCCCAAGAGAAATTCTGATCCCAATCGAGCAGATTACGTCCAAACATCCAGGTAACCCAGTTTCCACTTCCGGTAAAAAACTGAATTTCAAAAATCGATTCAGACGTATTTCGAGCGGCAATATCGGACCCGGCTTCGTTCATCCCAAAGAGTAACGAGTAGTCATCCACCAGAGAAAATCCATCCTCTATTACGGCATCACAATATTGAATCACCTTATCATAGTCTCGGATAGGCTTCTCGGCATAAGCTTTAGCTAAAAGAGCCCGAGCTACCGCCTTGGTAAGTATCGTTTTGTCGTCTCCGGCTTCCGGCGCATCGGGGATCGCAGAAGTTAAATCCTCAACAATTTGCTGATAGGCTTCTTCAGGAGTATTCTGAGCAGGGAAATAGGTAGGGTAAACGTCCTCTATATTATCGGCGGTAATATCTTCAGCTTCTTTCGTAATTACCGGAATATTTCCCCAGAGACGGACCATATCAAGCAGAACCATCGCTCTAAATATTTTTGCTTCAGCTTTCCACTGAGCTCTTTCGGTTTCCGAGAACGAGGGATCGGGCACCAGATCAATGTTTTCGATAATGGAATTGACGTAAGCAACATCTTCCAAATAGCGGCTCCAGTCGCGGGTAACAACACTATTTCCCCCATCCAAAGCATTGTTTTCAAAGGGCATGACTTCGGCACCGACCGTCCCCGCATAGGCATTATCGGATCTTACTTCCGTTGTCATTAAATAATCCAGATACCAATGTTCCTGACGGCTACGAAAAAGATCATACATCCCTTCGTATTGCGTCAGCATCTCACTGCGATTCTCAAATTTGATACGTTCGCCCGTATCATTTGAACTACCAAGGGTTATTTCCGAAAACTCGGAAACAGGATCTTTGTCCAGCGAACAGGCAAAAGTTCCTAAAAGCATGAATAACCCTATTCCTTTTATTAAGAGATTATATATTTTCATAATAGTAATCGATTAAAATTCAACATTCACACCCAACACAAAAGATTTGGTTTGCGGATAGGTCCCCCAGTCAATTCCCTGCACAGCTCCATTGTTTCCCCATTGATTCACTTCAGGGTCCATACCTGAATAGTTGGTAAGAGTAATCAGATTGGTTGCGGAGATATAGGGCTGCAAACGGGCAATGCCTAGGCGATTAAGAAAAGCTTTCCGAAATTCATAAGCCAGAGTGATATCTTTCACCCTCAGGAAACTTCCGTCTTCGACAAAATAAGAAGAGGTCTTAATATCAAATCCTGCTTTGGGCGTATCGGTTATCTGCCCTGGTATTCTCCACCGGTTGAGTACGGCTGTGGATTGATTTTTGCCATCGTACATACCCTCGGTTTCGATTCTGGAAGCATTAAAGATATCATTGCCATAACTGCCCTGAATCAGGACATTCAAGGTAAAATCTTTATATGTGATCGAGTTGGTCAAACCAAATGTAAAATCGGGATTTGGATCACCGATATAAGAACGGTCGGTGGTAGATAAAATGCCATCTTTGTTGACATCACGATAGATGAGTTCTCCGGTTTCAGGATCGACGCCATCACTAATATATCCGTAAAATCCGCCCAGGGGCCTCCCCGGCTCAATGCGTACCGCATATTCGTTAACGAACTCACTGGTAATAGCGTAATTGTAGACTTTAGTCAATTCCAGGTTGGTCAACTCGTTTCGATTGAATGAAATATTAAAATCGGTATCCCATCGGAAGTGAGGACGTGAAATGTTATGTGCATTGATCATCAACTCAAAACCGGTATTAGTCATTTCACCCTCATTGCGACTTATGGTACTAGCTGCTGCCGACCCAGCCGGCAGATCGACTGTCATCAGCATATCGGTAGTTTTCTTGTAATACCAGTCCATATTCAAGGTGAGTCTGCTGTTCAGGACGGTTAAATCCAGACCGATATTAGATTGGGTCGTTGTTTCCCAGGTAAGGTCGGTATTTCTCAAATTGGCTTGACTCAGAATTACCGTTGCATTCTGGTTTCCTTCTTCCCACCAGTTTTGACGTATGATATTGTATCGTTCCAGATAGGCATAATCGCCAAGTCCGGACTGATTCCCGGTTTGCCCCCAACCGCCCCGAATTTTAAGATCATCAACCCATTGAACAGCGGACATAAAGGACTCGGAAGAGACGCGCCATGCTGCCGATGCGGAAGGGAAATATCCCCAGCGATGATCAGGATGTAGTTTGGACGATCCATCGGCACGCATATTTACGGTAACAAGGTATTTATCGTTGAAGTTGTACCCCAAACGACCAAAATAGGACATTATGGCCCAGTCGGAAGCCACCGTCCCATTACCCGGAGATACTTTATTGGCGGCGTTTAAGGTTTTGATGCTGCCATCACGGTAATGAGATGCGGTTTGATAACTCTGAGACCATTGAGAAGTTGTCCCCGAACTACCCAGCATCAGGTCAAAATTGTGTTTGTCGAAAGATTTGTTAAAGGTTAGCACATTGTCATAAACCATCACGGTGCTGAGAGACCGGTTGTCACTTCCTATACCATAATTGGACCTTCCCCAAGCGGTTTTCACAGGATCAAGAAAAGAGACAGAATGATTATAGCTTCTGTCCAGAGTGATGGAAGATTTCAACTTTAAGTTGGGGGCAAAGGAGATCTCAACCTCTCCTGTAGCCAGCAATCGCTGGTTGTTGGATTGATTATCTTCACTTCTGGACATATTTTCTACGGGATGAGTTATATTAACACCGTAGAAGTTATTATAGTACTGTCCCGGATTCTCCGGGTCCCAAACGGGGGCATAGGTGGGCGTGTTGATTGCAGAGAGAACCACCCCTGCCCGGTTGGCGCCAGTACCCGAGATGATGCCGTTGCCGGTGTAATCGGAATAGGCCATATTGGCTCCGATATTCAACCATGGTCGTATTTCGTTCTGAAGATTAGCCTTGAAATTGTACCGTTCAAAAAAGGATACATCGATCACCCCTTCTTCGCGGGTATAACCACCGGTGATGTAATAATTCATTTTGTCATTTCCATTGGCGACCGAAAGCTGATAATTTTGAGTCAAAGCTGTTTTATAGGTTTCATCGTACCAGTCGGTTTGATCGGTGAGATTTTCGGGTAGCGAAATATTTAAATTCAAATCGCTCAACAATTCACGATACTGCTCAAGATTCAGTGGCTCAATCTCATTAGTCAAATCGGTAATTCCCATATACCCATTAAAAGTAATTTTAGCCTCTCCCGACTTACCCGATTTGGTTGTAATAATCACGACACCGTTGGCGGCCCTCGAACCATAAATGGCAGCTGAAGAAGCATCTTTTAAAATCTGCATACTTTCGATTTCGGTTGGTGACAGATAGGATATGTCGGTCATTGGCACCCCATCGACCACATATAAAGGGTCATTGTTTCCATTGAGAGAGGTAGTACCGCGAACCCGTACCACCATACCGGCATCCGGAGCTCCACTGGGTTTCATCACAGAGACCCCTGCGGCTCGTCCCTGAATTGCCTGCGCCACATTGGTAATGGGTTTCTTCTCCAGTTCTTTGGTAGAAACAGTGGAAATGGAGGTCGTAACATCCTTCTTTTTTACCGAACCGTATCCTATCACCACCAGTTCCTCGAGGGTCGCCAATTTAACCTCCATTTGTACATCGATTCTGGAGCGTCCTTCCACGATCTCTTCCCTGGGTTTCATTCCAATAAAAGAAAAGATGAGAATGTCATCCGCCTCCGTAGAAATGGAATATTCACCGTTCATATCGGTGATGGTACCGCTATTGGTCCCTTTAATTATTACCGAAGCCCCGGGCAATGGCAGGTTTTGCTCATCGGTAACTTTCCCGCTAACGGTAAATTCCTGAGCAAAAGTTGTTTTGGAGAACACCAAAAGCACTGTTACCAGGAACAAACGCCATGAGATTTTTGCCATCTCATTGATTAACTTTGCTTTTATCTTCATTGCATTTTAGTTTAATTAACACACTTATATCTATTCGCTGATTGCTTCAGTCCTATTGCAAACAAATATTAACTAATCAAAAGCAAAGTAAATTTTTCGGAGAGCGGGAGTAAAAGAAATCCTTACATCTTCATTACATCACGACAAGAAACGGGATATTCTTTTCTACTTCATTAAATTTTATATCATTAATTTTCAACCACTACTGAATTAAATTTTATCCCCAAAGACAACAATTCTAATTTCATTTGCGATTGAATTTTCAATTGAAAATCTTCATTCGGGAAAACCTCAGAAAGGAATTAATCTGTTGGAAGAGACGTACAAAAAGCTGAAATGAAATACCCACTGAATAAATTGACACAATATCTATACTCAGTAACAGATAGAACAAAAGAGGAAGATCTACTTAATTTACAAGAAAAATAGGAGTCTCCCCGGTCTCAACGAATGGGGCGATCAGTTATATCTTTCCTTGCTTGAAATATTCGGAATATTCTTTTTTGAAAAAATACACTTTGATTCCGTTCCTGGGAATAAGAAACAGGATACATGAAAACCCATTTTCCCCAAAAGTAACTTCTTGCATAAGAAGAGTGGCTCTCTGTTCCCTGAAAACCTCCCTCACCTTCAAAGCCTTACACCATGGTTAAACGCTGCATATTTTGACCAGAGAACCTCAACCATAAGAAAAAGTTTACACCTCCACACCCAACAAAGCCTTCAAGGCAAATCCGACCAAAAAAGAGAATGCCGCAACTCCCATACTGATGGCAGCCATTTCGAAGAATCGTTTTTTGAAGTTCAGTTCTTTTACCACTGCCACATAGTAGTTAAAACCAAAGATAATAAGTAATGCTGTTGCAAGGACTACACCAAGAGCCACAAATTTATTGGCAAACAAAAAGAAAGGAAGGATAAGCAAAATAACTGTTGCCAAGTAAGAGATTCCGGTATAAAGAGCGGCTTCTTTGGCTTTTGGATCTTCCTCAGCTTTGGTAGAAAGATATTCGGAAGCAGCCATTGACAATGCTGCAGATATTCCTGTTACCAATCCTGCCAGAGAGATCACTTTTGTTTCACCCAGAGCAAGAGTAAAACCTGCCAAGGCACCGGTTAATTCCACCAAAGCATCGTTGAGTCCCAACACCACCGATCCCACAAAGGTGAGGTTTCCTCCTTCGAGCATTTTCAGGATTTCGCGTTCATGTTCGCCTTCTTCTTTGGCAAATTCTGCAGCTTCAGGAAAGTATTTGGCTTGCCGTGAATAGTTGTCGGCACCGGTACCTTCTTTTTTCTCCATTAGTTTTAAGGCAAATGCCAACCCCAAAAAACGCGCCAGGAAAAAGGTTCGAAAGATTCTCCATTTGTCGGGCTTTACACTTACTCCCGTTTTGGATTGCCAAAAGGCGGCATGGAGTTTTTCCTGCTCCGCGATCCGGTTTAAAACCTCGGCATTCTTTTTACTTTTTGATCGCCGAGCAAGTTTTTTATATATGTGATATTCCGTTATTTCTGTCTTTTGGGCAGCAAGTGCATATTTTCTGGCCTGAGCATTCATTATCATTCTTATTTTGGAAAATTGACATTCAAAATTGCATTTTATTTCCCTAAAAACAAAAAGAGACTGATTGCATAAAAAAAGAGGGCAAACCAATTCATCTATATCACCCTCTTAAAGGATATCGATCAGCTAATTCTTCGAATTGGCGGCGAGAAAACGTTCGTTATGAAGATGACAAGTCCTTTCACACTAAAAAACATGAAAATCCTTGGCCACAAGGCGATCACTATCCTCCATTAAAATCTAGCAATATTAGGTCCTCAAATCTTATTCAAACCGAATCCAATCGATCGCAACCGGTCCATCTCCTGATAGAACAATAAACAGATCTGAGACATCTTGCGGAACGGTCATCATCAAAGCTTCTCTATTATCCCAGCTATTGCCTTTGGGGACGTTCAGCTTTGCGAGCATCTCCCCCTGAAAGCTATTATTTCTTATCTCAATGCTGCAATCGGATTGAGACCTAACTCTGGCAATCATTTTTTTCCAAGAATGATTCTTAAACTCCACTTTATTGTACTTCACCCATGCCCCGTTGTTTATTAGAGAAACAAACCATCCTTTTTGCGGATGAAGCGAATCAACAAATGCGGTAGCCACTCCTTCCTCTGCTCTTAAGCTGAATCTGTCAACCTGAATAGGACGGTCTGCGGGAGTAATCCCCACGCCTCGCAATGACGGTTTCACCTTATGGATGGTTCCATCAGCATTAAAGAATAGGCTATCGGCTTTGATGGATCGATTTTTATCAAAATGTGGCGACAGATCGTTATGATGATAAAAAAGCAACCATTGTCCTTTGTACTCAATAATGGAGTGATGATTGGTCCAGCAGTCTACCGGCGACTCATCCATGATAACCCCCTTATACTCAAAAGGCCCCAGAGGATGGCGCCCCATTGCATAAGCCAGCCGTTCGGTATTTTTAGCCACATGGGGAAATGTTAAGTAATACAACCCGTTTCGATGGAAAAGCCAAGGCCCCTCTTTAAAGCCATCGGGCAATGTCGTTATTTCTTTTGGTTCGGAAGCCAGCTCAATCATATTGTCTTTAAGGCGTGCACCTAATAGTTCTCCGCCCATGGCCCAAAAGATATAAGTGTTTCCATCGTGATCGACAAACAGATTGGGATCAATACCATATACTCCCGGAATCGGTTTAGGAAGTGGAGAAAATGGGCCTGTAGGTGAATCGGAAATGGCAACACCAATCCTTCGCCCTTCTGCGACCGATTTATCTTTGGCGATAGAAGGAAAATAAAAATAGTATTTGCCGTTTTTTTCGATACAATCAGGAGCCCACATGCTATAAGAAGAAGCATCTACCCATGGCACGTCCTGTTGCCTGAGTATGACGCCATGGTCGTGCCATTGTGTAAGATTCTCCGAGGAAAAAACATGGTAATCTTCCATGCAAAACCAAGTGGCAAAGCGGCCTGTATCAATACGAATATCGTGAGACGGATAAACAAAAACCTTCCCCTTGAAAACCCGTGCAGAAGGATCTGCAGTAAACTGATCCATGATCAGGGGGTTTTGAGCTAATAAAACCGGAATAGTTACTATCAATGCAAGAATACTTAATATTGTTTTCATAATAAAAAAGTTTAACGGGTATTAAAATGTTATTTTGCAATCGGTTTTTCTATTTGCCTTCTTCAACCTTTTCATGATAATGGGGGACAGGTTTCAGGAGCCTGGTAAATTTGCCGGTAAAAACTACACCTCAAAAAAGAAGCAACCTGTAGACTTACCCTTTGTAGGACAACTCTAAAATAGACATTCTCTTGGGAATGTAAATTTAACTCTGTCCGGTATAATTTTCGAAACTCGAAATAACTCATATTTTTTCTTTCAACCAATT
>NZ_JBQTGH010000010.1:0-223922 GCF_052400625.1 Thermophagus sp. OGC60D27 | reverse complement strand
GGCGGAAGCCTCCGTTTGCCCTCGCGTTATCATTTCATTATCAACCTTTTAGCCACTTAAGTTTACAGCAATGCCCCTAACCCCCTGAAGGGGGAACCGCCGTCGCACGCAACGACTTTTCTACTTAACAACTTATTTCCATCTATTTCTTCTTATTTCTGACCTCTGGCCTCTGGCTTCTGGCTTCTGGCTTCCGGCTTCCGGCTTCTGACCTCTAAAACCAGACATCAAAAATAGCAATCTTTGCCAACTTAAATTCACGGCATAAATTATCCCAACCTAAATCGATGCACTGCAATGGATAAATTTTCATATTTTTGAAACCAACCCCCAAAAAAAAACAAACACCCATGAACATAAAAATACATTGTTTTCAACATGCCCCCTTCGAAGATATGGGGTGCATAAAAGACTGGATAAAAAAAGAAGGTTTTCAGCTAAGTTATACCCGCTTCTATGAAAAATGGGAAATACCGTCTGTCGACACGTACGACTGGCTCATCATCATGGGCGGGCCAATGAATGTAGATGAAGAAACCCAATATCCATGGCTAAAAGAAGAGAAAAAAGCCATAAAAAAGGCCATCAATAGCGGGAAGACCGTTCTGGGCATCTGTTTGGGTTCTCAACTGATAGCTACTGCGCTGGGTGCTAAAGTTAGAAAAAACCATGAACCCGAAATCGGGTGGTTCGACGTATCGCTTACCGATGAAGGGCAACGAAGTCGACTGTTCAAGGGTTTTGACAACACCTTCAAAATATTTCAGTGGCACGGCGACACGTTTGAAATACCGAAAGGGGCATATCATTTAGCGTCCTCACCCGTCTGTAGAAATCAGGCTTTTGCACTCGGAAACAAAGTCTTGGGCCTCCAGTTTCATCTCGAGGTGACGGCCGAAAGTCTGGACCTGATGCTGCAAGATTCTGCGGACGACTTGATAGAGGCGCCCTTTGTCCGGAAGAAAGAAGAGATTCTGGAAAATTCTCATTATATTTCTTCGACCAACAGGCTCATGTATCAGCTATTGGATCGTTTAAAGGAGAATTCCTGACCGTTTTGTTGATCGGGCCAATTCAACAACCAACTCTTGAATCTGATTTAGAATAAAAAAAATTTTCCCATGAAAACAATCATTGGAAACATCACCGTTGAATGTGTTCAGGGCGATATCGCCGCACAACCCGACATGGCAGCCGTGGTCAACGCCGCCAATGCGCAATTAATGCCCGGCGGTGGCGTGGCAGGTGCCATCCATCGTGGTGCCGGTCCGGGTCTGGCCGAAGAGTGCCGCCCCTTGGCTCCCATCAAGCCGGGTGAAGCAGTGATCACAGGAGCTCATAACCTTCCCAATCAATATGTGATCCATTGCCTGGGACCGGTATATGGTGTCGACAAGCCCGAAGCGCAGCTGCTGGCCAACTGTTATCGTAACGCCCTTCGGCTGGCCGAAGAAAAACGGATCAACGCCGTAGCTTTCCCGGCCATATCCACAGGGATCTTTGGCTATCCCCTGCGCGATGCCACCAACGTGGTTGCCGACACCATCAAAAAGATGGCGCCGACACTGAAAAATGTGAAGTCAATCCGCTTTGTGCTCTTCAGCCAATCAGACCTGGAGGTGTATAAAGAGATCCTTTGCTAAAGATCCTCCACGAGGGATTGAACGGCATTGGCCAGATAAATAAACGAGCCGGCAACCGTTATCACGTATTCGTTTTCGCCCCACAGGAAAGGCCAATCTTCCTTATTCTCCGGATAGTCAGGTTTCAATATCAGGACCCCCGGAACAATGCCACCGGCGATAAATGAAAAATCGGCTCTGTTCATTCCATAAGCGACTTTCTTGGAATGAAGCCCCACCCCTGAAACAAACGAAATATCGGAACCAGGATGACAGCCTAAAATATAATTTATAGCTCGGAAAACAGACTCCTTGTCCACAACATCCGGGAATGCCTTATAGATCATATAGTTGGCAACGCCATTTTCTATAATGGTTTCGTTACCGGCCCATCCCCCTTCGGTAATAGGCACGCCAAAAGGATTGCGATACTTCAGGCTGTCCATTGTTTCAGCATACTGCCGGGTTCTTTCCTTCACCTGATTGACAAAAGCCTCATCCATATAAGGCAAAGCAGGGAAAAGTGACGTAATTAAATACCCAAACTGTTGACGGATATCCGGCCACAACGCTCTTATTCGCCCGGCATATTTTTCCTCGCCGGTAGTGATCAGCAGTTCAGTTGTGGCTCTTAGTTCCTCCAGCAGCAAAGGACCTCCCGTGGTATTCCCCACATAGAAAATATCGGGCTCCTTACCCTGCTCATGATTCCATACCCTAACAGCTGTTTCCAGACATTCCCTGGCCAATTCCGGATTGATCTCTTGCAAGGCACGGGATGCCGCTGCCAGCGCCGAGGCAGAACCATAGTTAAGAGGTGTTGACTTACTGGTAAACGCCCACCTGTCATCAAAAGTGCCACTATAAGGGTATCTTACCTCCAAAGAGTCGAGAGAAGAATCGAAGATCAGATTATCGGTCATGGTTAATCCATCACCCAAATGGGTATACTGAGAGATATAAGGAACGATTATTCCCGGGATGGCATGCCCCACGGCACGATGTTGCGCTACCAAGGCCAAGGCACCATGTTCAATCTGCTGAAGGATGTCGTTTTTCCCGTCGGGGTGATGAAGATCCACAAATCGGTTTTCCTGATCCACCAAGGTCTCATCGCGGAAAAGATCAAAATCCTCCCAGGCATGGACCAATCGCAAAACCGTATGATATTGCGATTGCGTACGGATATCATAATCCCCTGCATCATACCATCCACCAATATTCAATCCGGGAATATGCTCACCGGGACGATAGGGCGAGTCGGTGGTCGGACCCTGCGCATAAAGGTCGAAATGCTCATGATTGACAGGTGCCTGCAGAGCATCATCCAAATGTGAGGCCCCATGCCAAACCCTATAGGCTTCATTGACCAACACATGATCCATTTGCACGGGCATATAAATGTCGAGGGTTGGATGCCATACTCCTTCATAAACATCTTTATCTACACGAATTACCCGGCTTTGCAGGTCCCCATATTTCACCACATAAAGCCCGGGTTCTGACACATCCGAGAAATCAAAAATACCATATTGATACCGATGATATTGCCCCCACATCTTCACCGGGCCTTCGAAAATGGTCTTTCGATTTCCAGATTCATCAACTTTCAGAAGAGAGGCCTGTGAGAGACCTTTATCTCTTCGATCCAATTCAATAACGGCCTGTTTCATCTGTGAGGGATGATACCCTACCTGTGAAAAGCTGATTACGGGCTCACGCAGCCACCCGCCAACAGCCGACACATGAAGCCGCCACTCAATGACCTTTCCTTTCTTTCCTGAGGGAATCAAACTCCGTAATACGAACCAACCATTTTGTGCCTTATTACGACCGTCGAAAAACAACAATTCCTGCTCCGACTCAACGGTTATTCTCCGATAATCATCTTCCGGTGCCAGCACCATCCGATGACCGTCAGCTAAGGGCACTGGAACGGTATTCCCCGCCTCATCGACGGTGGTAGGCCCCGACGGATAAAGAGGAAAAATTCCGGCTTTGCCATCCATGAGATAGGTCTTTTCGAAATACGCTGCCGGAAGGAACTCCAGGTTAAAACCGGCCTTTCCTTCCAGCTCGGCCGGCAAGGGATTATCCAGATGAACACTGATCAAAAGATCATCATCCTGTGGCTGGGTGCGAATCATATAGCCAAAGTTGGGATATTCCAACCAGGCCTTCACAATATGATTAAGGCTGTCCACCTCTTTTTTCACAAACTTCGGGATAGGATCCCACTGCTCCGGAGTGTGATTGAGCCGAACATCTCCGTTGGTTACCGTTCGCTTTCCATGATGAATAACCTCAATGCCACTCATCTTGGAATCGCTGAAATACCCATTGTACCAATTGGAAAACATTAAAATATTCACCCCTTCAGCTTCATAATAGGCAGAATCATTTAACACCAGAGTTTCTTTACCATCTTTTTCAGAATAATCAAACCCGGATATCAGTCCCCCAATTAACAGGGCTATCAGGAAAAAGTAAGCACTTCGAAAATTGTTGGTTTTCATAGTATATTAGATTTAGTTATCCTTATGGAGGTTGAAACAAGAAGAAAAACTCACAAAAAATGCATACACGTCTCTTATTGTGGTTAATTCTCTCACTTCCCCCAAATACCTCTTCTTTGTTGTGGGGGATTTCTAAACAAACCACCCGTTTCTCCACCTGCCGGTGACAATCAAAATTACCAATTATTCAATGGCTTTAAGGCGATTAGCAGGTGGTAATTTCTGTTAAAATGGTAGAAATATCTGCATCCACCACCCCCACAGCCACTTTAACCGAGCTCTCTGTTCAAATCAAAAACCGCCTCATCCATATTGTTTTTGAATATTTTTCCATAATATTGCATAACCAACCACCAACCACATGCTCATCCAGATAGCGCTCATCACATCGGTCATTCTTCAGTTTGGTGCCTTTTTTAATACATTAACACTGATTCGTCGTACCAAATTCAACATATCGTGGATTACCATATCCATCGCCTTCTTTTTAATGGCAGTGCGTCGAATCAGTGAACTGGCAGTATTTATTGAAAATAGCCCACGAAGCACTGCCGACCATTTCAACAATTGGATAGCGGTATTTATTTCACTGTTAATGTTTATCGCTTCCTTCTACATACGGCGAATATTTAACCTTCAGGCCAGAATAGACCGTATGCGCAAAGAAAATGAAGCCAGAGTCTTATCGGCCATCATAGAAACAGAAGAAAAAGAGCGTAAACGCTTTTCCCGTGAATTACACGACGGACTGGGTCCCATTCTCTCATCGGTAAAGATGGCCTTTTCGGCCATTGACAAATCCCTGGCCACCCCTCGCAACAAAAGCATCATTGAAAAAACCGAAGCCTCTATCGACACGGCCATAGATACCGTTCGGGAAATATCCAACAACCTAAGCCCTCATCTGCTCGAAAAATTCGGATTAAAAAAAGCCATTCATACCTTTTACCACAACATTCCACAGCCGGAAAAACCTCTTTTCCATCTAACCACCACGCCTGAACAGATTCAACTACCTTACAACATTGAAGTAATCCTCTATCGCATTTTTTGCGAACTGATAAACAACACGCTGAAACACGCCAACGCCCGAAACATTGATATCTCTCTTTTTCATCCACATAAGGAGTTGGAACTGCACTACTCGGATGATGGAACGGGTTTCAACCCATCGGACCAGGATCCTGTGGGTACAGGACTGGCCAATATTCGCTCACGGGTTAAATCGTTGGATGGAAAAGTGGATTTACACACCGGAAACAACAAAGGCTTTTTCCTAAAAATTAAAATTCCGCTATGAAGATCTATATTGTTGACGACCATCGATTATTTAGAGAAGGACTCCACATGCTGCTATCGGAAGTAGAGGGCATTGAAGATATAGCAGAAGCCGACAACGGGAAAGAATTTCTGAAAAATGCCCCTTTATATGCTCCGGACATTGTTCTGATGGATATCGAAATGCCGGAAATGAATGGCATTCAAACCACACGGCAATACCTTTCGCAGACGCCGGACGCCAAAGTAATAGCCCTTTCGATGTATGGCGACGAAAACTACTACACCGGAATGATTGATGTCGGTGCCAAAGGCTTCCTGCTCAAAAACTCCAAATTCGAAGACGTTCAAAAAGCCATCACCGAAGTGGCCAATGGCAACAACTACTTTTCGCCCGAAATACTGAACGGCATCATCCGCAGTCTGAACCATAAAAAAAACGGCCCCAAAAACAGCGACCTCACAGCCCGCGAAATCGAAGTGCTTTACCATATCTGCAAAGGTCTTTCCAATCAGGAGATAGCCGATGTTCTGAATCTCAGCAAACGCACGGTAGACAAACACCGCGAAAACATCCTGCTTAAAACCCAATCGGCCAATACCGCACAAATGGTGGTTTTCGCCATTAAAAACAAAATCTTTGAGGTTTAAAACATCTCTCTCGTTCTCAACCATATTACGCCCTGCGGTTTTCTCTTCCGGCCGATACGTTTATAAACGTATCGGCTAAATAGGTTAAAATACGCTTTCACAGAAAAGCCTAATCGCTCATCTTTGTTTCGGCAATTCTATGTTCCGATAGAACCTAACAAACATCTTACATCAATTAAGGGTTTCAATATTCCGGTGGCTTTATTTTGGGAAAAGAATACACGATAAATCCACCCATTCAACAATCATAAAACAAAAGTTTACAACATGTTAATTCCTTTTCTGATACCATTTGTTATTGCCTTGTTTTTGGCGATCAACATGGGCGGTAGCGGCACGGCGCCCGCCTTTTCGGCTGCCTATGGTGCCAACATCATCAAGAAAGCTGCGGTGCCGGGACTGTTTGGGGTCATGGTTTTTTTGGGGGCCATCATCGGCGGAAAAGAAACCGCCAAAACAGTAGGAAAAGGTCTATTGGATGGACAATTCATGACCTTTTCGGTGGTATCCATCATTCTGGGATCGGTGGCGTTGGCACTCCTCATCGCCAACCTCTTTGGCATACCTCAATCTACCAGCCAGGCCACTGTTTTGGCGGTGGTCGCGCCCGCCATCTATTTCGATTCGGTAAACACCCATAAACTGTTCTTCGAAATCATTCCCACCTGGTTTTTTATGCCAATCATTGCCTTTGTATTATCCTTCCTGATTGGAAAATACATCTACAAGCCCATACGGAAAAAGGGATATACCATATCCAAACGACTCAATGACAACTATCTGTTGAAAGGCCTCATCGTGCTGATGTCAATGTACGTAGCCTTTTCCATTGGCACCAACAACGTGGCCAACGCAGCCGGGCCGGTGGCCGTAATGTCGTGCAACGAATTAAATGTAAGTAGTTCCCATTTTATTCATGTGCTCATTCTGGCCACCCTGATAGTGGCCCCCAGCTTTGGCATAGGCAGTTCCATCTTTGGCAAGAAGATCTTACAGAACACAGGAAAAGAGATTGTCTTATTCGGTCGTATTGAAGCTGTTATTATTGCCTTTATCTCTGCCACCTTATTGCTATTGGCATCGGTGCTGAAAGGTATTCCCACCTCACTGGTTCAGCTCAATGTTGCTTCTATTATTGGCATTGGCGTTGCCAAACTGGGATTTAAAAATATTTTCCGGAAGACCGAAGTCAACCGCTTTTTTGTCATGTGGGTCATCGCCCCCATCATTGCATTTATCATATCTTACCTATTTGTCTGGCTCGCCGATTATTGGGATCTCATTTACATCTAATCAGCGGATAAACCATCGGCAAAATATGAATGCCCTTGGCGATGTTTATATCGCTGTTTCCTCTTCATCGCCCAGATAAAAGCCGGTATGATGATGATCCATTTGGTGCTGACGGGATATATCGATCATCGATGAATCATCAATCCAACCATTCATCAAAGCATGTTGTGCTGCCTCTTCCGTATTGTCAATAAGCAATACCGGGACATCCAGTGCCTTCAATTTATTGGCAGTGCGCATGGTTTCGGAATGCTTATGCGATTTTCGAACACATCGGATATAAACGGCTTTCACACGTCCGGGAAATTCCTCTGCGATCCTTAAATAGATATTCGGATCATGCTGACCGCTGTCGCCAATCAATACAAAATTGAGGGTAGGAAAAAAGGAAAACAGAAAACGGATCTTTTCAAATTTATGCTCGTGATTTCCACCCCCGGTCTTCCAGAACTTAAAGACATTATGTTTCAATTCCTTCAACAACAAAGGCCCTAAAGGAATGGAACGATATTCAAAAAAATCAATGAGCAGATCATAAAGATTCCACTCACTACTCGAGACATAAAACATCGGATTGGGTCCCGGTTCATTCGCCGAGCCTTTATGAAGAGCGCGGTAAAAGGCGGTAACTCCTTCGAAAGGAATCCTGGTGCGTGCATTTTTAAAAAGCATCAGCCTCAGCTTCTTCAAGGTACGAGTGGAGTGTGAAACCATAACGGTATCGTCAATGTCGGAGATAACCCCATAGGAGACCTTGCCCGACGCCACCATCACCTTCCCCTCTGCCGTTATTGGTCCCTGATTTTCCACCACCTCGTCCAATAACTCATAATTAACCTTTTCAAAACGCAGTCCGGAGGAGAAAGGGACGGGAAACTTCATATAACAATAAAAGAGCCCCAACTCGTTGGTTTCCACAATTTCCGTCCGACCATAAAACACAACTTTTACTCTTACACCACTTATTTCATCACTCACATACCGTTTAAACATCGACAACATATTCACCCCGGACCGCTCTCCCGACCGGGGTTTGGCAAGACCTTTATCTTCCGTTACATTACCCGAAATATAAACCTCTCTTCCGTTACTCACACCAATGTATGGTTCAATGATCGGAACTCCCAGCCATCCCAAACGTCTTTTGATCCTGAGCCGTATCCGCCGAAAAGGACTCCCGGCGGTATGCAATATGTATTGAAAAGTTTTAGAAATAAAAAGCATCTTACCCGTCGTTTTTTTATATCTTTAAACAACAAATGGTGATAAGAATCATTACAACAGATTACTATTCATACCACGTCAAACCGGTAATTCGTTAATATGAACAAGCGAACACCAATGATGGATCATATAACCCAAAAAACATTTTTTTCAGAGGCCCGATTTATTCAAACCAATAAAGCCATCTCGGAGAGATCATCAAACAACGACAATTAGTCATTGAAACCGGAAGTTGGATTACTTGTACATTCAAATATAGTCATTCTAAAAAAACATTAAGTTAATTATCCAATCTGTTTATCCATCTGATTCCGACATCGATCAACTTTTCATTTCCAACCATCTGACCATTAAATAGAGAGATATTTCCTATGGAACTCACAAAAAAAAGAAAGGTTCTTTTCGTGATCAATCCTGCATCGGGTAATGACAATAAGAGCGATATCCGAAAGCTACTGACACAATATTGCGGGAAATATACCCTTGCGCCCTTCTTCGTCGAGACCACCGGGGAAAACGATCGTACGAATATCGTTTCGGCCATCGAGAAATATGCCCCCGAAGTGGTAGCGGCAGTTGGCGGAGATGGAACCGTCAATCTGGTTGTTGGTGCCTTAACAGAACACAACACGGTTAAATTAGGTATTATCCCAACAGGATCGGCCAACGGAATGGCTTACGAACTCAACATTCCTACGCAACTGGAAAACGCAGTGGAAATCATTGCCAGAGGCGTTTCCAAACGAATAGATCTTTTATTAATCAACCATAAACATATTGCAGTGCATCTTAGTGACTTGGGCCTAAATGCCCGAATTATTAAACGTTTCGATCAACAAAATATCCGCGGGTTATATGGTTATGCACGACAATTTTTAAAAGAAGTAATCGCTCTTTCCTCCTTCAAATGCACAGTCCTTCCCAGTAAAAAGCGAAAACATAATTACAGGGCTGTCATGGTAGTCATGCTTAACACCCATTTTTATGGTACCGGCGCCATTATCAATCCAAAAGGACGAATGGATGACGGAAAATTTGAAATTGTGATTATAAAACCCTACCCATGGTATTATATATTTAGTATGTTTTTCGCTTTCTTTACGGGAAATATTCACAAACTACGACATGTTAAAATCAAATCATGCAAACGCGCCCAATTAATTCTAAATCCCCCTCAAGACCTTCAAATTGACGGAGAACCGTTAGGTGAAGTGAGCCAAGTTGAAATTGAAATTATACCCTCTGCCATAGAGGTTATTTACAACGACCAGGAAGACCATTTGTTCTTTAGCCCCGCAGAAAAAAACAGAACTTGAAAGGCAAGAGTAGCGGGTGAGCCGGAGTGACTGAAAATATTGAAAACGCCGGAGGAAAGAAGCTATATATTAGAATTAAACATAAGTAGAAATGAATTGATATAAATAGAAATTAATAGATATAATTGGATATAGTTTATTAATAAAGAGTGCAATCTGATTTCTGGCTTCTGACTTCTTACTTTGGGGCCTCCCATTTGGTTGCAAAGAACCCTAAAGAATAATAAAAATGAAACCATTCATTTCCAAAAACTAATTATTTCAACCTATTTCCATATATATCCCAAACCCGAAACCATAAACTTAGAACTAAACTATCGAAAATCAACAAAACAATAAAAATGACGACAAAGAATCCAGAACCCATATTTTCAGAACAAACAGACTTTTTTTCAATAACTGCTCGTAAAAAACCTGTCTTCTTTTTCGACTATGACGGTACATTGACACCCATCGTCAGCAAACCGGAACTGGCACGACTGAGTGACGAGATGAAAAAGCTGCTGCAACAGCTGTCACAAAAGTTTACGGTGGCCATCGTTACCGGTCGCGATCTGGAAGACATCAAAAAACTGGTGGGACTCGATCATCTCATCTATTCAGGAAGTCACGGATTTCAGATTTCCGGTCCGGAAGGATTGACCATGGAACATGAAAAAGGAATTGCCCTCCTGCCCCAACTCGACAAAATAGAAGATAATCTGCGGGATATTCAGAAAAAGTATCCCGGAACACAGGTCGACCGAAAGCGTTATGCCGTAGGCCTCCATTACAGAAATGCCAAAGAAGAAGATATCGAAAATATTTTGTCGGACTTTGACGAAGTATTAAAAAGACATCCAGCCTTTAAAAAAGGAACGGGGAAAAAAATTGTGGAAGCAAAACCCAATATCGACTGGCACAAAGGGAAAGCGGTATTATGGATACTGGAAAAACTTGGTTTAAAAGAGAACACGTCGGTGATCCCCATCTATATCGGCGACGACGATACCGATGAAGATGCCTTCGAAGCTTTGGAAGAAAACGGTGACGGTATCGGCATTATGGTCAGCCACAACGGAAATCCCACCCATGCCTCCTATTCACTCCAAAATGTGGAAGAGGTAAAACAACTACTCAAAAAAATAATGACTCTGTATTAACGTCGAAGCATTCGACCCACAAAAAATATACAGAGTCATTGGATGTTCGCATGATCTCGACCCAGTCGACTGCAGGCAAACGACTGAGTCGACTGCAGGCAAACGACTCACTCGGCCTAAAAGGATTAGTCAATTCTATCAGGGAAATTTGGGGAACTGCTTGAAGTCGGGGTCCCGCTTTTCGAGAAAGGCTTTTCTTCCTTCCTGTGCTTCTTCCATAAGGTAGAACATCAGAGTAGCATCTCCGGCCATCTCCATAATACCGGCCTGACCGTCCAGTTCGGCATTGAGGCCACGCTTAATCATCCGTAAAGCCATAGGACTGCGTTGTAACATTATTCTGCACCATTCCATGGTTTCTTCTTCGAGCTTGTCGTGGGGAACCACCTTGTTGACAAGCCCCATTTTCTCGGCTTCTTCGGCGGAATACTGTTTGCACAGGAACCAAATTTCACGGGCTTTTTTCTGTCCCACATGTCGTGCCAGATAGGAAGAACCAAAGCCGGCATCAAAGCTGCCCACCTTAGGACCTGTTTGTCCGAAAATAGCCTTTTCACTGGCTATGGTCAGGTCACAGACCACATGCAACACATGGCCCCCGCCAATGGCATAACCGTTAACCATCGCCACAACAGGTTTTGGCAATGAACGAATCCGCTTGTGCAGATCCAGGACATTCAGACGAGGCACACCCGACTCGTCCACATACCCACCGTAACCTTTAACATTCTGATCGCCCCCCGAACAGAAGGCTTTATCCCCTTCCCCGGTCAAGACCACAACCCCAATATCCTGCCTTTCACGACAAATATCGAAAGCCTCTATCATCTCCTTGACGGTCTTGGGGCGAAAAGCATTGTATACCCGAGGCCGGTTAATGGTTACTTTGGCCACGCCTTCAAAAAACTCAAATTTGATGTCTTCAAATTCTTTTATGGTAGTCCAGGACATATTATAGATTTTTAGATTTATAGATATAAGATACTCAGATTTAAGATTTATAGCTTTAGCTTAATGGATACAAGAACTATGATGCCACGACCATTTCCACCCAAAAAAGGTTATAAACCAGACAGGTAACCTCTTAAGGCCAGGCCTATCTCATCTGCCATATGGCCATCAAAAGATCTTTCTATTTCTCTCAAGGCAAATATACCACGATCCTGCCATCAAGCACCTCGTAAACGGCTGAAATAACCTCTTAAGATTTCACCATTTTGGGGCCCCGGTGTAAATATTTCGAGCAATGCAGGCCTTTCTTTGTCGTCCCAAAAATGCTTTAAGATCTCATCCAGCTGCTCACTATCCTCAGCCTTATAATATTGTAGTCCAAACGTCTCAGCAATACCACGGCATTGATGATTTTCCCTCACTTCGAAAAAAGATTCCAGTTCATCGGTCTTCGAAGGACCGGGAATATATCTGAAAATGCCACCCCCACCGTTATTGATTACAATCACCCGGAATGTAGACGGCAAATATTTATGCCATAATCCATTGGAATCATACAAAAAGGCCAGATCCCCAATTATTAGGGTTACCGGTTGCTCACCGCCATAGGCAGCCCCGGCTGCCGTACTGACACATCCGTCGATTCCACTGGTCCCTCGATTGGCCCGGAAGGTCTGATTTTCCTTCCAGACAAAAAGTTGAGCGTAACGCACCGGGGTGCTGTTACCCAGATGAATCTCCGTCCCTGCCGGGACAGCTTTTGACAGCCGGTCAAAAACCTTAAAGTCGCACCACGGCACTTCCCTGCTAAATACATTATGCTTTTCAGAGGTTTGCCGATGAGCTTCTTCCCATATATGATAGTAGTCGAACGGAAAGGCACCAATTTTCTCAGCCACCTTCTCAAGAATTTTTTCGGCATCACCATTGATCTGACGAGTCAGACAATGATAAGTATCGATTACGATACTCTGGTTAGAAAAATGCCAGTGACTTTTTGGTTGACAGCTTCGCAAAAATTGCTTTAATCGTTTTGACAAGACGGGAACATCCAAGGTAATCAGCAAATCCGGACGAAAAGCATCCATTCTGGTGGCAAAGTATTCCAGCAACCGATCGGTATTTCCAAATGCACCTTCCAAGCCCAGGTTAGACAATGTCTCGGTCACCACCACCACCCCTTTCTTAATCAAAGAAGAAGCCACCGAAACCAGTTTTTCACCACCATCGGTCGCTCCCACCAAAAACATTATTTTACGGGAACCGGATATTTCGGCCACCAAATCATTCACCATCGTGTTATCCACCACGTCATTCTTCTTTACCGAAATAATTCGCGAAGGATAGGCTTCAACCATTTCCGACCTGCCATAAAGTGGTTCTCTGAAAGGCACATTAATATGGACTGGGCCACGCACATCTCCCAAGGCATTTTGAAAAGCTTCATTCAGCAAACGATTGGTCAGCCAAAAGTCATCCTGTGCAAGCTCTCCCAAAGGTAAATGACATTGATATCTGACAAAATTGCTAAATACATTCTGTTGCCTTATGGTTTGACCATCAGCCTGATCAATATATTCGGGCGGACGGTCGGCAGTAATGGCAATCAGCGGAATTTGACGATAGTAAGCTTCGGCAAGGGCAGGCCCGTAATTAAGAACCGCTGTTCCACTGGTACAGATCAACGCCACAGGGGTATTTGTCTTGCGGGCAAGTCCTAAGGCAAAATAGGCTGCCGAACGTTCGTCAACAATGCTAAGGCAATGAAATTTTTTGCTGGCTGGAAACGATAAGATCAGTGGTGCATTACGCGAACCGGGCGAAATGACCACATATCTTACACCATGCCCATAACATTGTTCTATAATAGACCTTACCACCGGTTTATCAGAGATGGATAGACTCATTGCAATGATTTTGTTTTACAGACTGAAGGACTGACAGAAGGGTTCTGGATTTCAGGCGGGTCTCTTCCCATTCAGACGATTCAACGGATTCTCGAGTAATACCTCCACCAAGGTATAAAACAGCCTTTTCACCTTCCAACTGCATCGATCGAATATTGACAAAAAAACGAAAGCCACCAGAGAAAACAGGTCCCAGGAAACCACTATAAAAACGACGATCAAACGGTTCGGCCCGCTGTATTACATCAAGTGCTTTGTCTTTAGGGAACCCGCCCACGGCAGGGGTCGGATGCAGTGAATTAAGGAGGCGTCCTGTCTCTGCACCTTTCAGATCTGCATTGAAACGGTATGAAGTGCGAAGATGAATCACTTGGCCGGCCCTGATTGGTTCCGGCCCGTTTTTACTGACGTCGGCCGCACCAAAATCATTCAAGATCTTATCAATAAAACGGGAAACAAAGCCTTGCTCTTCCAACTCTTTAAAATTCCAGGCTTCCGATGGTTGACCCTTTGCCCGGGTGGCAGCCAATGCTACAGTGGTATATTCATTTCCATGTTTACCGAGAAAGTTCTCGGGACTGGCCCCCATCCATCGTCCGAGAGTGGGATGATCAAAAAAATAGACAAAAGCATTTGGGCTATGATAACACAAGGTTTCAAAAACTTCCGGAAGTAATTTTGCAGAAATACCGGAGACTTCCATCCTGCGGGCTAGCACTACTTTTTCAGCAAAATTCGTTTCCAATGCCTCTTTAACAATTGAAAAAGAACGGCGATACCCGTCCCTTACACTGCCGGCTTCTGCACCCAATTCTATAATGCCGTTGCCCTCAATTTTAAAATTTTTACTCTCCAGCTCAAAAGATTTTTCTTCTTCAGGCCAAAGAAGATAAGCCCCTCCCGATAAATAAAAAGGAGCTACCAAGAAAGAACCATTAAAATGTTCGGTCGAAAAATGATTGACATCTACCCTCTCCATCTTACCGATCCGAAAGACATGCCCTTTTTTTTCACCCGGAAACCGATATACCACAAAGGGCTGATGCTCAACCAAGCACCCGGATAGCCAATCTGTTATACTGTTTATATTGTCAAAATTATCCAATTTTCACCTTTTCGAGAGAAACGCAAAGATAGCCAAAAAGGTTTATTCTTTTAACGCTTGAAAGCTCATAAAAAAAACGCAATGATGGTAGATTAGACCATTCGTTGCGCTTAAAAACTACAAGATACTATTCAATCCAAAAGACTAAAGCTGCTTTGTCTCTCAAAACCATTATTACTGTTCTCTTCCTAAAAAGTGTTCTTTTAATTTCCCAACATCTTTCTGAATAACATTAATGGAACGCACCAAATGTTCCATTTCCACTTTCCCACCGGGCAACTCTCCGCTGATATAATGAACAAAATGCCAGATCTCCCTTACGTCCTCAACAGCAAGGTCGTAGGGATCATAAACCGGATTTAGGCTGATGCACTTAAGGGTACCATTGACGGAAATATTGTTCTGTACAATCTTGAAAGAGATTCCCTCATCTCTGGTCACTATAATACATGCTTCACCCGATTTAATGGTGTGCCAGTCGAGCACAAACTCACCGGTTACCCAGGCTCCATCGGGTATGGGCAACATGGAATCGCCACTGATTTGGAAAGTTCGGTATTTCTTTTCCCGGTCCAGAAAGGGCAATCGGAAAACCGGCAGAGAACGAATGTATTCCGGATCTCCAAAACCGGTTAAATAGCCGGCCTTGGCTTTTTCCGGAACCAACTCTATATTTTCCTCATTATCGGGCCCAACGGTGGAAGTCAAAACCCTCAGTCGCGAGCCCCGCACATAAACGTCATTGCCTTCTTCCAATTCCTTTAATTGAAAGCCGGTTAGTTTCGATAAATCGACTCTCACCAGAGTATCCATGGAAAGGCCAAAAAAGTCGGACAGTTGAGTCAACACATCCAGTGGTGGTCCGGACACCTTGTTCTCGTAGTTGTTCAGGGTAGGACGTTTAATCCCCAACGCATTGGCCAGGTCCTGTTGAGTAAGGCCCTTCCTTTTGCGTAGTAATTTCAAATTGGCAGCAAAACACATAATTAAAAACTAATCTTTAATTGGATTATTTTGTAACCAAAAATAAGATAATCCTCTCAATTGAGCAAATATCCTCTTAAAACAACATCCAATACCCCCCATTTGGGTTGCTCCCTCCAATTACTAAAAAACATTCCAACCCCATAACTAACTGTTTATCATACCACCATATATGTCAAAGCCATTTTTTACAACCATCTTCTCATCCCCCGAATCATCAGAAAAATGTATCCAATTAGCCCATCTAACGGAACTCCCCAAACAAAAATTTAAAGACTCTCTTTTGAGATGATCCGACCTTATACGGCGTCATGGATTTGATTTTCTATACATATAATTGTAAATTTTGGGGCTACAAAAATACCGGCTAATTCGTGATTGTCTCTAAAAATCAGCATTAACAGTATTTTTTTAATGTAACCAATCAGGAATTATGGAAAAACCAGAACCTCAAAACTTTGAACCCATCTTCTTTACCGATGGAAACCGGTTGGGGAAAGCTCATCCCATAAAAAACGAACTTTCTAACCTTAAAGCAGGCCTCAGAGAGTTATACCATAACATTGACCTTCTGATCGATGCCTTTTCACAACGATGCGAAAGTGAAAAAAAACCGGTGCACTGCCACATGGGATGTCATTGGTGCTGCAACCAGGCCGTATTTGCTTCGACCCATGAAATGATCGTTTTAGTCGATTACCTGAAAAAGCATTACGCAAAAGACAGAATGGAAGCGGTCAAAGAAAAGGCCAAAGAAAAAGAAAAACGACTAAGCCCCCTAAAACCTTCTGAAGCATTGAAAACCAGTCATCCGTGTCCTCTTTTACACAAGGGACGCTGCATGGTATACCCGGTGCGTCCCACCGCATGTCGGATATACCTCTCCTCCAGCAAAGACAGCTGCATCGCCAAATACGAACGTCCAAAGGATCCCAAAGCCGTACCTGCGTTATTCGACTTTCCTCTGAAAGCTGGGCGACGACTCAATCAAGGATTTGCCCAGGCCTTACGTGAACAGGGACTCATAATTGAGGAAAACAGAATCGAACATATCCTGCTTAAACTTCTGGAATCACCCCAAAAGACCAATGACTGGTTAGAGGGCGCAGCTATTCATGATCGTTTTCCTTTTGATGAAATATCCACCATTTAATTGGGCAATAAATACTCCAAACCGGCACCCGGCCCCAGGGGTATATCAAACAGCAACCATAATACCAGCAGCAAGCTCCAACCAATGAAGAAAACAATGGTATAGGGGATCATGGTGGCGATAACCGTTCCCAGACCTGCCTGCTTGTCATACTTATTAAAATAGGCAATAATCAGGGCAAAGAAACTCATCATGGGCGAAATAAGATTGGTTACGGAATCGCCGATTCGATATACAGCCTGCGATAGTTCGGGGGAATAGCCCATCAACATAAACATCGGCACAAATACAGGTGCCATAATGGCCCACTTGGCCGAAGCACTCCCCATCAGCATATTGATGGAAGCCGACAACAAAACAAATAACAACATGAGAGGAATCAGCCCCAGATTGGCAGACATCAGTGCCTCGGCACCATCCACTGCGATGATAATCCCCAAATTACTCCATTTGAAATAGGCAACAAATTGGGCGGCAAAAAAGACCAGCACAAAATAGGTTGTCAGAGTTTGCATGCTTTGAGCCATGCTTTTTGCCACGTCGGAGTCGTTACGAAATTTCCCTAATACGGCCCCGTAAACGATGCCCATGGTGCCGGCCATCAAAAACAAGATGGCTATGATACCGCGAATTATAGGTGAAGTAAGAATTCCCCCATCACTTCCCCGTAGCACTCCATTTTCGGGTAGTATCCCGACCAAAATAAGAATAACCCAAAAGGCGAGCACTACCAAACTCCAGCGTAGTCCTTTCTTTTCAATGGGCGACAAATGTTCCAGTTTTTCATCCATAGCAGGGCCCGAATAATTTCCAAAGCGAGGAGCAACAATCCGCTCGGTCACCCAAGTGCCCAAGATGGCGATCAGGAACGTAGAGGCAATCATAAAATAATAGTTGGCCGTAGGATTTACTTCATAGGAGGGATCAATAATGTGGGCCGCCTCCTGCGAGAGTCCTGCCAAAAGAGGATCTACCGTTCCCAATATAAGATTGGCACTAAAACCTCCCGAAACACCCGCAAAGGCTGCTGCCATCCCCACAATGGGATGACGACCTACCGATTGAAAAATGATGCCGCCCAAGGGGATTAACAACACATAACCGATATCACTGGCAAAATTGGAGAGTATTCCTGAAAAAACCAGCACGAAAGAAAGCAGCCGCGTAGGTGAGGACAACACTAAAAGGCGAATGAATGCAGCAATCAGACCACTCGACTCGGCAATACCGATACCCAACATCGCAACCATCACAATTCCAAGCGGTGCAAAACCGGTATAATTCTCAACCATCCCATCCAATATCATCGCTAAACCTTCCTTGCTAAGAAGATTTACCACACGAACCGTTTCACCGGTCCCCGGATGTTGTACCGACCACCCAAACCAATATCCTATGGCCGAAAAAATCAATACTATCACGGCAAAGAGACCAAACAGAGTGGCGGGATGCGGCAAAGCATTACCTCCTCTTTCCAATAAATTCAAAAACCGGTCGAAAAAACTCTTTTTATTATTCTTTTCCATAAATAATGTCTTTTTATCCGGGAATCCGGTGCTTCCTTTTTTTTTACAAAAATAATGTTGCAATCCAATTATGAAAAAATGTAACCATATTTCTATTTGCATGGATAAAAAAATAATGCCCTTTTTGATCCTTTCATTCAACAAATTCAATTTATACCACAATGGGTTACATCAAATTTCTGCACCAACTCGGACAAAGCAATGCGTCATATTTTAATTTTAATAAATTGCATTTGTCGCTAAATTTAAATGAAAAAACTATATTTGATAAGCATCGGAGATTGATAAATAAGGAAAACATAACATATGAAACCACCCCTTTTATTGGATATCCTCCGACGTCAACGGTTTTACTTTTGAGGATTAATTCATAAATTACCCAAACCTGTTAAACAAATTATCTCATAAACGATGATGAAAAAATTTTTAATGCTTCTGCTGGCAGTGATGACGCTTCCCATTGTCAATGGTACGGAAGCCAACGATGAAGAAAACAATGAAACCAATCTGGTGTATCTGCTTCGCATCTTTAACAACATCAATAGTACCAGCTGGGTACACACCTATAAGGCTTTTGATGAAGCAGAAAAGATGGAAGCCGATGCCATATTGATCCATCTCAACACCTACGGGGGACAAGTAATCTTTGCCGACTCCATTCGAACCAAAATTCTCAATAGTAAAATCCCGGTCCATGTATTTATCGACAACAATGCGGCCAGTGCCGGAGCCCTTATTTCCATTGCTTGCGACAGCATATATATGCGTCCCGGAGGAAATATCGGGGCAGCAACCGTCGTCAACCAAAGCGGGGAAGAAATGCCCGACAAATATCAGTCGTATATGCGATCCACCATCCGAGCAACCGCCGAAGCGCATGGAAAAGACACCATTATTACCGCCACCGACACCATTATAAAATGGAAACGTGACCCACAAATTGCGGAAGCCATGGTCGATGAAAGAGTGTCCATACCGGGGGTAATAGATTCCGGTAAAGTTTTGACTTTCACTGCTCTTGAAGCCATAGAAAATGGTTTTTGCGAAGGCACCGCCAATTCTGTTGAAGAAGTATTAGGGCTATTAAAGCTTCGACCCTACGAACTAAAAACCTACAAACCGTCCTTTTACGACAGCATCAAAGGCATTGTCACCAGCCCGGTTCTTCAAGGCATCCTGGTACTGCTCATTATCGGAGGATTATATTTTGAGCTTCAATCCCCCGGCATAGGATTTCCGCTGGCAGTGTCAATTATTGCCGCCATTCTCTATTTTGCACCGCTCTACATTGATGGTCTGGCGGCAAATTGGGAAATACTTATTTTCATTATAGGCTTGGCACTTATTGCGGTAGAGATATTCGCCATTCCAGGATTTGGCATTACTGGAATTTCGGGAATCATCTTAGCATTTACAGGTCTTATCCTCAGCTTGCTTAACAACGTCGACTTCGACTTTTCACCCGTCGATTCCAACTCTTTTCTAACAGCTATCGCCACCGTATTTAGCGGCATTTTTGGCGGCTTCATTCTCTCCCTCTGGCTCAGTCAGAAATTGCTTACCTCAACAGGAGGCCCTTTTTCGAAGCTAGCATTGCAGACATCCCAACAAAACGATAAGGGTTATGTGAGTGTAGATACCAGAATAAAAAATCTTACCGGAAAAACGGGCCGTGCTGTAACGGTTCTTCGCCCCTCCGGTCGCGTTGAAGTGGATGGAGTCATTTATGATGCCAGATCCTCGGACGAATTTATAGACAAGGATGAGCCCGTCATCGTAACCGACTTTTCCACCGCACAACTGGTGGTCAGAAAGATTGACGATTAAAGATTGCTATTTAAAGATGTCATTTTTGTACAACTTTTGTCTTCCATAGCATAAATCTCAACCCCGACACAAACCAAAACACTATAAACCAACTTAATACAAACCATAAAAACAAATCATTTTTTTCCTATTTTTTTTGTTTCATTTATTTTGACATATCAAAAATCACTATTTTGGTTTCATGAAAGGAAACGTCCATGACCCAATAAGATTGCCTCTTCATATTCTTTCCCAATCCCGGTGATTCGGTGAACTTCAGGAATATGAACACGCATCCCAACAGCCATACAAAAATCACACTAAACCAACAACTTAAACAAATTTTATACAAACATAAAAGAATGTTCTTTTAAAATTTTTCATTAAACGTTTAGCAGAGTTTTTTTATAAATTGATTTTTTAATTATTCTAGTTAATTAACAATTGAATTAAATCATGAAATCCAAAAAGCTGCCTAAAAAGCACAAAGAAGAATTTGAGGCTCTTGAAAAACCAAAAAAATCAGGCGTCAAAGTCAAAAAGGGCAAAAGAGAAAGAAAACCATCCATCTATGATGAGTTGGAAGACATTGATGAACTTGTGCTCAACGACAGAGAATACAGTGGCTTCGATGACTTCTATGAAGATGACGATGACCTGTATTAAAAATTAGAGATGAACCATTTTCAAGGAGAGGCTGCCTGCATCGGCAGCCTCTTTTCTTTTATTTATTACTTTTGTCTTATACTTTTTTGCCGACAAAAGGATGACAAATATATTTAGTCCATTACCTTATAAACTTGGCATCTAACAATTACTATGATCCCATATTAAGTTACCAATAAAATACTGTCCTATGACAGAAAGAACATCGCCCATCACATCGGCAGTCATATTCGGAAGCGGAAATGTAGCCACTCATCTTGGCCGAGCCATGACTCAAGCCGGTATAACCATCCGGCAAATCTATTCACGTAACCAAGCCCATGCCAGAGAACTGGCCAATTTAACAGGTTCAGTTCCCATCACTGAGCTGAAGAATGCAGACTCCAATGCCGACCTGTGGATCATTTCCGTTTCAGACGATGCACTAGATAGCATCACAAAACAGTTGCCATCATATAAAGGTATTATTGTTCACACTGCGGGAAGTATTGGCATGGAATCATTATCTCAATTCCAACACTTTGGCGTTTTCTATCCTTTTCAAACGCTCAGTAAAAAAAGAGACATCGATTATAAAGAGTTGCCACTTCTGGTTGAAGGAAGCGATCCAACAACAACACAAAAGCTTCTACTCCTGGCGTCAAAGGTCTCCACCAAAGTAACCAAAGCCGACTCTGCCCTAAGGGCCACGTTGCACATCGCAGCAGTTCTGTCCTGCAATTTCGTCAACCACCTTTACACCCTATCAGCCGATTTACTGGAAAACAACAATCTCTCTTTTGACTTTCTCACTCCTCTCATCAAAGAAACCACCCAGAAAATTTTGACGATGCCTCCTGTTGAAGCGCAAACGGGACCGGCCATACGAAACGACCAATCTGTCATGAACAAACATCTTGATCGATTGTCGCATAACCCCTCACTAAAAAAAATATATGAGCTTATGAGTAAAAGCATCGTACAATACCACAATAAAAATTAGAAGTTTACAAAAAACAACGCTCGAATCCCTGGTTGAGGCAACCTTTGTCCCTCCCCTCTCATTTCTACCAATTGCCAACCGAATTGTCGGATATAAAAAACTTAAGAATCGGGTGGTGTTGTCTCTATTGTATGAAAATTGCTAAATTTATCGCCTCATAAACGGATAGTGAGAAAAAATACTTCTCAACAAAATCCAGGAATCTATATTGCTAAAAAATTCATCAACCATAACACAAAAAAAGACGATCCATGACCAATTTTAAAGAAGATCTGATGAAAGTAAAAGCCTTTGCCTTTGATGTTGACGGAGTACTTTCATCTCAGATCATCCCGATGCATCCCACCGGTGAACCCATGCGCACTGCCAACATAAAAGACGGTTTTGCAATCCAACTGGCAGTAAAGCTGGGTTACCCCGTGGCCATCATTACCGGCGGAAAAACAGAAGCAGTTCGCCAACGATATTTAGATTTAGGGGTGCAGGATGTTTTCATGGGATCGTCAGATAAGATCATTGACTTTCAGGCATGGACAGCCAAGCACAACCTTGATCCCCAAAATGTGCTCTATATGGGAGACGATTTGCCGGATTATCCGGTCATGAAAAAAGTTGGTGTTCCCGTATGTCCATCCGATGCGGTGGAAGAGATCAAGTCGCTCTGTAAATACATTAGTCATTTCAAAGGTGGGGAAGGTTGCGTGCGCGATGTCATGGAACAAGTATTAAGAGCACATGGTAAATGGGGAAAAGATTTAACTTGGTAAAATGAGAGGTTCTAATTTGACTTTCGTCAATTAGGACAGACAAGAAATTTACCGGCCCTATTATTCTATGTCGGATGGCTGGGGAAAAGATAAAAAGCCAATACCTGGGCTAAGATCTGACCAACACCTCTCACGGAAAAACGAAAATTAGTTTATTTAAGATTCTCTAAAAACGAATAATATGATGGCATATTTAAAACTCATACGCTACAAGAATCTTATCATCATAGTACTTCTCCAGTGCCTTTTACGTTACGGTCTGTTGCTTCCGGTGCTTTCTCACTTTGATGTTTCACCGGCACTCAGTCATCTTCGCTTTGGATTATTGGTTTTAGCCACGGTTTTGTTGGCCGCTTCGGGATATGTTATCAACAACTACTTTGATGTTCGCATCGACCGCATCAATCGTCCCGACCATGTGGTAGTAGGTCGGGAAATACCGCGCCGGGTTGTACTACTATTGCATGTCATCCTTACCATTGCAGGGGTTATTACCGGTCTTTTTGTGGCCTACATCACCCGCAAAGAGACTTACGCACTAATGTTCATTCTTATTCCGGGTTTATTGTGGTATTATTCCACCACACTGAAAAAGCAGATGCTGGTTGGCAATCTCACCATTGCCTTGCTGACGGCTTTGGTGCCCTTCATCGTTGTTTCATTGGAATTTGCCACACTGGCGCGGGTCCATGGCGACACAATCCTTCAAACAGAGGCCTGTTCAACAGCCTGGTTTTGGACGGCAGGTTTTGCTTTTTTCGCCTTTATCAGTACGCTCATGAGAGAACTGATCAAAGACATTGAAGATCTGGAAGGTGACAAAGAAGCAGGTTGCCGCACTCTTCCTGTGGAGATGGGCATCAATTACTCCCGAACCATTGTTATAATGCTTGACTTAGCCACCGTCATTGCTCTCTGGATCATATTGGCACTGGTTCCTCAACTCCGAAACAGTCATATCAGCCAGGCCTATTTCTTCCTATTTCTGACAGTCCCTTATCTTTGGCTGGCAAATAAAATATATAAAGCAAAAACAAAAAAAGATTTTGGAACAGCCAGCTCGCTCAGCAAATTTATTATGTTGATGGGTATTTTATTTATCCTGGTGGCCAGAACCTTCTTTGTTTAGAGTCTTTTCTTCCGCCCCTTTTTAAGAAAACTTGTATTTTTGTGCCCACCCAAAAATGTAATAACGATTAATGCCCGGGCCTGACAGTAAAATATTTTATCATCTAGCCAACAACACTATTTTTATGATATTCAACAACCTTAAACCATTTACCATTACACTGGCATCAGGCTCCCCTCGCCGACAGGATCTTTTAAAAAAAACCGGCATTCCTTTTAGCATTGGAAAGGGAAGGGATGTTGATGAGTCTTATCCCGAAGATCTGCCGATCAATGAAGTCGCACTTCATTTAGCCCGCCTCAAGTCGGATGCTTGGAAGGATATTTGGATGCAACCCGATCAAATGGTTATTACCGCCGATACTATTGTGGCCCTTGACAACGAAGTCATTGGAAAGCCCGAGAACAGAGATCATGCCATTCAAATGCTGAAACGCCTTTCAGGACGCTCTCATCAGGTCATGACTGGCGTAGTCATTCGAACAGTTAAGAAAGAAAAGGCTTTTTCAGACATCACAACAGTACACTTTAAACCTCTCACATCTGAACAAATCAATTATTACATCGATCACTATAAACCCTATGATAAAGCAGGCGCCTATGGTATCCAGGAATGGATCGGCCTTATCGGGATTGAAAGCATCGAAGGCAGCTATTTCAATGTTATGGGATTGCCGGTGTCCAGGCTGATGGAAGAATTGAAATACTTTGGTTAAAGCACCCAATAATAGATGGGTAAGCCGATCGGCCATTAGGTCGGCAGGAGGATAGAAATAAGTAGCTATAAATGGAAATAAGTTGTTTGTGTGAATGGTAATCCGGTGTCTGGGCTCTTGCTTCCGGAACAAAGGTAGCAGCCCAAATGACTTATTTCAATTTGTATCTATATAGCCAATCATATATTAACCCAAAAACCCGGAACATCAACAATGACTTAACTTAAATTTATACGAATGAAACGAGCATGACAACGGAGAGTTGTCACAACAGGAACATGTACAAACTAATGATCATGCGAATTCCATCAGAGCAATAACTTATATTAATTTTATACGGATGAAAAAACTACTATTATTTCTAATTACCATCCACTTGTCTTTATTCTCTTTTGCAGGGGAAGGGATGTGGATCCCAATGTTGCTTCAGAAGTACAACATTGAAGAGATGCAGTCGATGGGGTTTAAATTAACCGCCGAAGACATATACAGTATTAACAAGGCCAGCATGAAAGATGCCGTCATGATTTTTGGCGGTGGCTGCACGGGTGAACTAATTTCTGATCAGGGATTGATTATTACCAACCATCACTGTGGCTTCTCATCCATACAATCACACAGCAGCGTAGAACACGATTACCTGACCGACGGTTTCTGGGCAATGTCAAAAGAAGATGAATTGCCCAATCCGGGACTCACCGTTACATTCCTGAAATACATGAAAGATGTGACCGACAGCGTCCTTAACGGTGTAGACGAGTCTATGACCATGAACGAACGGGGAAAACTCATCAAACAAAACATTAAGAAGATAGAAGAAGAGGCCATCAAAAACACCCATTATACCGCTGTTGTTAAGCCTTTCTTTCATGGCAACCAGTACCTGTTGTTTGTCAATGAAGTTTATAAAGACGTTCGCCTGGTAGGTGCGCCCCCCTCTGCCATTGGCGACTTCGGGGGTGACACCGACAACTGGATGTGGCCTCGTCATACCGGCGACTTCTCTCTGTTCAGAATCTATGCCGACAAAGACAACAAGCCCGCTGAATACAGTCCGGACAACCAACCTTTTAAGCCCAAGAAACACTTTCCCGTCTCTCTGAAGGGCATACAGGAAGGAGACTTCACCATGGTGTTTGGCTATCCCGGAAGCACCGACCAATACGTTCCCTCCTTCCATCTGAAGATGCTTACCGAAACCGTTTATCCCCCGCTGATAGAAATGCGCACAAAAAAACTGGAAATCATGAACCGGTATATGAATCAGGATCCTGCCGTGCGCATTCAATACGCCGCAAAAAATGCCAGAGTCGCCAACTCATGGAAACGGTGGCGGGGTGAAATTCGCGGTCTGAAAAAACTTAACGCCATAGAAAAGAAGGAAAATTACCAGGCACAGTTTCAGAAGTGGGCACAACAAGACAAGGAGCGAGACAAAAAGTACGGGAACCTGCTCGACCATTTCCAAACGCTTTACCAAAAAATGGGAGATGTCAAACTGGCACGCGACCTGTTGCTGGAAGTAAACTTCCGAAACGGGGTGGAAATAGCTCAATTGGCATCAATGTTTTCTCCTTTGGCCGATGCATTCGAAAAGGAAGAGGTAGATCCTGAAGAAATCACAGAACTCAAAGAAACAGTAAAAACAAACGTTCAGGACTTCTTCAAAGATTATCATCAACCTCTTGACCAAGAATTAACTTCCCAAATACTTAAAATTTACCGTGAAAAGGTGAAACCTGAGTTTTTACCGCCCATATATACTTTAATCGACAAAAAATACAAGGGCAACTATAATAAGTACACGGAAAATCTCTTTCAAAAAACGCATTTCATCAACGAGCAAGTCACCATCGATTGGATTGACGCATTTACCGCCAAAAGTATCAAAAAGCTAAAAAAAGACCCTGCATGGGAACTTTATGACAGCTTTATAAGAACCTATCGTAAAATATATTCGCAATACCAGTCGCTCAGCCTCACCAACGACAGTCTCGACCGAATCTATATGCAAGGCCAGATGGCTTTCGGGGCGGACAGAGTTTTTTATCCCGATGCCAACTTCACCTTGCGGGTCACCTACGGACAGGTAAAAGGTTATGAACCGCGTGATGCAGTGCAATACCATTACCTAACGACCATTGAAGGCATTATGGAAAAAGATAACCCCGACATTTATGATTATAAAGTTCCGGAAAAGCTGAAAGAGCTTTATCGCAACAAAGACTTTGGACGATACGGTCAAAACGGGTCGCTTCCGGTTTGCTTCATCGCCACCAACCATACCACCGGCGGAAATTCCGGAAGTCCGGTGATCAATGCCGAAGGACATCTCATTGGGGTAAACTTCGACCGCGCCTGGGAAGGGGTCATGAGTGACCTGATGTTTAACCCCGAGCAAAGTCGTAACATCTCTCTGGATATCAGGTATGCTTTGTTTGTCATCGACAAATTTGCCGGTGCCGGCTATCTTTTGGATGAAATGACTCTGGTAGAATAAAACAATCGGACAGGTTTCTCTCAAACCTGTCCCAGTTCATGACGCATCAGGCCTACAACCAACAAGCTCAGCTTCTTCCAGTTGTTGACTCTGATGCGTTTTTTCATGATCGCCCCCGGATGCGCTTTCTTTATTTTTCGAAACAAGTGCATATAATACAGATAAGCAATATATACACCCAGCCTGGCTTCTTTTTTCAACCTGACAATACCTTTATATGCTTCTTTAAAATCCTCTTCAATTTCCTTTTCTATCTTCTTTTTGTCGGAATACGAAAAATTCATCAAATCCACACCGGGGAAATAGTTTCGGCCCCTTTCCTGAAGATCCGACTGCATATCGCGCAAAAAGTTAACCTTCTGAAAGGCCTCGCCCAATTTCCGGGCAGGGTGTTTTAGCGATTCAAAACCATCAGGATCATCCCGATAAAACACTTTTAAACACATCAGTCCAACCACCTCCGCCGAACCATAAATATAGGTTTTAAAATTACTGCAATCATAAACTTTATGATCCAGATCCATGGCCATACTGTCAAAAAATGCCTCGATAAGCTCTGGATCAATTTGATATTTATTAACGACCATTTGGAAGCTATGTAAAATAGGATTGAGAGAAATCCCCTCTCTGATGGCCAACCAGGTGTCTTGACGAAATCGGGTCAGCAGAACCCGTTTATCATGACCATGAAACGTATCGACTATTTCATCGGCCAAACGGACAAAGCCGTATAAGGAATAAACGGCCTTGCGTATTTCAGGTGACAAAAGTCTGATGCCAACAGAAAAACTGGTACTGTAATGTCTTGTTGTTTGGCGACTGCAAGCGATCGCGTTTATATGGTATAAGTTATAACTATTCATACTTCATCTGTTCAACGGTTAATTTTGAGCTTATCACAACCATGGGCAATCCTGTACCGGGCGTGGTCGAAGCGCCCGTATAAAAAAGGTTTCTAAACTGCTCATCACGATTGGAAGGGCGTAGATAGCCCATCTGCCCGAGATTATGTCCCAACCCCAACCCGCTGCCACGATGAAGATCAAACATTTTTTCCCATTCAACCGGTGTAAAAACAGTTTGTGAAAGACGATTTTCAAGTAAATCAATCCCTATGCGTTCCGATAAATCCTGCAAAACACTATTAACGATCTTCTCACGATCACTCCAGTCGCTCCGGAACCGTAAATCCGGAACCGGCACCAAAATGAATAGTGCTTCGCATCCTTCCGGAGCACAATCCGGATTATGCTTTGACAGAACATTCACATAATAATAGGGCTTATCAAGCGACACTTCATTTTTGAATAGTTTCCCCGCATAATCCTTAAAATTACCCCCCAAAAAATAATTATGCTGAAAGATATTATCGATCTTCCCTTTGACTCCCAGGTAAATGGTTAAGGGCGCCATAGTCCAGCGCATCTTATCCAGTTTATCAACCCTGAACTTACGACGTCTCATTACTTTTCCCCGGAATAAGGCGGCATCCGCATTCACCACAAACTGTGATGCCTCCCATCGTGTCCCCTTACTGTCATAAAAAGCAATAAGACGATCATCACTTTTTTCAAAATCAACAATCTCAGTATCAAAATAAAACTTCACACCCCTTGCTTTCAGTTCATCTACCAATCCTTCAACGATCTTGTACATTCCCCCTTTTACATTAAAATACCCGTCATGCTCCAATTCGGTATAAGACAGCAAGGTATATATGGCTGAAGTATCAAATGGGGTGCCCCCAAGAAAAAAGGCTACCAGTGACAAGATCTGTCTAACCTCTTCTGAGTCGAAGTGGCGTTCCACCTCCTGCCTGAAGGTCCGAAACAATTTGGGAAAATGACGAGGAGGAACCTGCAGCAATGATTGTAAATATTCCCACCAATGGTTAAAGTTACGGTGTATGATCAGCGGTGCCGTATCATGGTACAAGGTTCCCGTAGCTTTTAGATACGCCTTTAACTTTTCCTTCATACCCGGTTCAACACCGGAAAACTCTTCCGACAATCGTTCAAGGTCTTTAAATATCCTGTAAGTGTGTCCCGTCTCCGAAAAATTAACCGAATAAAGCGGATCCAACTCATGAAATTCAAAGGGCATCTTCCAGTTACACGTGGTTGCCAACTCATGAAACTCATAACTCATACTGAAAAATGAAGGCCCCATATCAAAGGTAAACCCATCCTTTGTCAAACGATTTAATCGTCCACCCGCCTGATGGAACCGCTCGACCATGACAACCTCATATCCCAGTGACGTTAGTCTGAGAGCGGTGGCTAACCCTCCTAACCCGGTTCCAATAATCAAAATTTTACGCATACTTCATCAAAGTATTGATTTTGCTCTTTAAGTTCTTTCATTTTTCCCGTAAATTCAATACGATTTTTACCAATGGAACTAACTAAAAGAGATTGAAATGAGAAACAACAGAATATAATTTTTGAAAAAAGGAATTAATATCAGAATAACGACAATTACAGCTACACCTGAATACCTGACGGATTGCTAAGTATAAAACAGAAATAACAAATCAACCTAATCGTATCAAAATGAAATCCCAAAAGATCCTGATTATCGGAAGCGGAATCGGCGGAATAGCATCAGCTATAAGACTGGCGGCAAGAGGTTACCAAGTAACCGTTTTGGAAAAGATGGAAAGACCCGGTGGAAAAATGGGTCAAATCAAAGAATCGGGTTTTCGCTTCGACACCGGTCCTTCCTTGTTTACACTTCCCCATTTGATGAATGAACTTTTACACCTTAACTCCCCCATCGAAAGTCACGACTTTAAATACAAAAAACTTGAAAATATCTGTCGTTACTTTTTTGAAGATGGCACTGAGATCAATGCATTAGCCAATCCCCTTGATTTTGCAGGCGAACTTCATGCTAAAACCGGAGAAAAGGAAGACCACTTATTAAACTATCTGAATCGTGCAAAAACAATTTTTAACTCCACCGCAGACCTGTTCATCTTCAACCCGCTGCATCGTTTCCTGAGGCTAGCCATGAAGACAAAACCATCACACCTGAAAAATATTTTTACCATCAATCCCCTAAGAACCATGCACCGGGAAAACAAAAAATGGTTCAGGAGCAAACACGTCATACAGATTTTTGACCGGTTTGCCACCTATCATGGCTCTTCACCTTATTTGACATCATCCATATACAATATGATTCCGCATCTGGAGCATAATATTGGGGCCTTCTTCCCCGAAAAAGGGATGTACAACATCGTTGAAGTTCTTTACCGTAAAGCGATAAAACTGGGTGTGGAATTCCGCTTCAACACTGAGGTGACAGATCTGCTAACACAAGGCACAAAGGTTACCGGGGTCAAAGCAGAAAACGAAATCCTGAAGGCGGATATTGTTATCTCAGATATGGATATTCACATGTTTTACAGTTCCCCGGGCAAGAGGCTAAAAAAACCACAGGCAATAAAAAAGAGGTCTCTCTCCTCCTCGGCTGTAATATTCTATTGGGGTATGAAAAAACAATTCCCGCAATTAGACCTTCACAATATATTGTTTTCAAAAAACTACCAGGATGAATTCGACGCTCTGTTCAACCGACAGGAACTTTGGCCCGACCCCACGGTATATATTTTTATCAGCTCCAAAATAGTTCCTGCTGATGCCCCCGAAGGATGTGAAAACTGGTTTGTCATGATCAATGTTCCCCCCTTTGGTGCTGAGTTTAACCGGGAATACCTCCTAAAAGCAAAACACAATATCATAAACAAAATAAAGAGGCTGCTCAACATCGATCCTTCCCCACACATTGTTTTTGAGAAGGTTGCGACACCCGCAACCCTTGAAGCCAATTCCGGAGCCTTTAGAGGTGCTCTGTACGGCAACAACGCCAACAACATACAATCGGCCTTTCTGAAACATCAAAACCGGTCATCCCAATATAAGAACCTTTTTTTCACAGGCGGAACCGTTCATCCCGGGGGAGGAATACCTCTTTGTCTGGCTTCTGCCCAAATAGTGGAAAAAGAAATAGAAAGAATGTAAAACAACGATGATTTCAGGAGAATGTCGTTTCCATGCCCGACACCTGTTTTAGCCTGCGCACAAAAGCTGAAAAATGATTGGCAAAAACTAAAATAATTTTTTCACATGAGACTTTTAAAAAAATTGGATTCAAACAAAATAAACCGATTCTGGTATTCCTACTTTTTGGTTGGATTCATCGGGTTTTCAATCCCTGCTACCCGCCAAGTATTTATGCACCTCACAGGCTTTACCATCTTCTTATCAACCGCTTTGATGCTTTGGTTTCATAAGCCCTGGGAGTCTCGCTTTATTCTTTCCTCGCTGTTCATATTTCTGTTGGGCTTCATTGTAGAAGCGCTGGGCGTACACACCCAAACCCTGTTTGGACCATATTCCTACGGGAAAGTATTGGGTCCTAAACTGTTTAACACTCCCATCCTGATCGGATTAAACTGGTGGATGCTTATTTACATGGTGTGGCATCTGGTGCAACAGCTGTCCGGTAATTTGCTCCTCAAACTGATTGTTGGAAGCTGTATAATGGTTGGCTACGATTTATTTCTTGAACCCATAGCCATTGCTTCGGGTATGTGGCACTGGAACACGGTCATTGTCCCGCTGCAAAACTATTTGGTTTGGTTCATCCTTTCCTTTCTCTTTCTGGGAATATTGGGGACTTCGAAAACCGAATATAAAAACCCGGTAGCGTCTGAACTGCTTTTGGCACAAATAGTCTTTTTTGTATTGCTAAATATCGTTAACCTCAACTTTGGATTATGATCAAAGCCAGACATCATCCCTTTTTTGTTTATTTTTTCCAACTGTATGTCCGAGTATTGATGCGTCTTCATTTCCGGAGGGTAGAGATGGAGGGCGACCTGACTCTTCACTCAAAATCGCCCCTACTCATTGTCAGCAACCATTTTTCCTGGTGGGATGGTTTCATCATACTGTATTTGAATCAAAAATGGTGGAATAAAAAGTTCCATGTCATGATGCTTGAAGAGCAACTCATAAACCGTAAATTTCTTTCCCGCATTGGTGCTTTTTCCATCAAACGGCATCATCCCTCCTCAATAAGGTCAGTAAGATATGCCCTGGATATTCTTAGGGATCCGAACAACCTTTTGCTCATCTACCCGCAGGGGGATATTCACTCTCTTCACCAGCGACCACTGAAGTTCCAAGCCGGCGCAGAGTTTTTTCTTTCAGCATCAGAGGCTTCTCTTAAAATGGTGGTGGTATTGGTTGATTACTTTTCGTCGCCAAGGCCTTCTCTTTATATTTATGTCAAGGATTTGACCAATGAATCATCACAACAAAATCTGGAACAAGCGTTCAACAATTTCATGAATGAATGTATCCAAAAACAAAGCAAACATGAAAAGGCCGGACATTAAGGTCTCAAACCGGTCCAAATCGTATCATATGTACTTCATATCAGCCAAAATCTATGGAAACAACCTTTATTTTAGGTCTTTTATCCCTTATCATTCTTTCAATTCGGTGGAGCGTGGCACTCATTAATCTGATATCCGGCTCTCCTTCACCTGTCAAAACGGACAGCCCCCAAAAGGATGTATCGGTATTAATTCCTGCCCGAAACGAAGCCGCCAATCTTCCCCGTCTTCTCCGGAGCCTGTCGGGTTGTACATCCTCTATTCACGAAATATTGGTATACAACGACCAATCAGAAGATGAAACGGCAAACGTGGTGCAGCAATGGGCCAGATACGACCGTCGAATCCGGCTGGTGGATGGAATAGAACTGCCGGCCGGATGGACCGGCAAGAACCATGCGTGTCATCAACTGGCATGCATGGCAACGGGGAGATTTTTTCTTTTCCTGGACGCCGATGTTACAGTAGATCAGAATGCCATTGACCTGGCCCGGTCTCAAATTATCAAAAACCAACTTGCTCTGTTTTCCTTCTTCCCGCAACAAGAGATGAAAACACCCGGAGAATGGATGTTGGTGACACAGGTTAACGTCATACTTGTCTCTCTCTTGCCACTGGCTCTGATACGTTATTTGCCCTTTAAATCAATGGCGGCAGCCAACGGCCAGTTCATGATGTTCGATGGTAACATTTACCGCCATCACTTATTCCACCAAAAAGTTTATAATATTGCTGTGGAAGATGTGGCAATTTCGCGGCTGCAGAAAGAAAAAGGACTAAAACAGCGGGCAGCATTGGCCCCCAAAGGTTTATCATGTAGAATGTACCAAACATACCACGAAGCCGTAATGGGATTGGCCCGTAGTGCACGCTTTTTCTTTGGTGGCAGTATCCTCGGCGGTTGGGTATTTTTTCTCTTCGCAGCTCTGGGATGGCTGCCGGTATTGCTATCCATGTCGGGGATATGGGTTATCTTTTACTTTTCTCTTTTGATAACAATGCGTATTTTCATCGCACACATCAGTGGTCATCCAATACTAAAAAGCCTTGCATGGATGCCCCTGCAACTGGCCGGACTGTTTCATCTATTATTGGTAACCACAAAACAACTATTTATAAAGAAAACTCAATGGAAAGGAAGAGCTATCTAACCCTCATATTACTGTTGTTTCTATTTGTGATACAGAGAAACAGTGCCGCACAGAATCAAAACAAGATTTTTTACGATTGCTATACCACCTCCAACATGGCACCGTGGAAAGAAACTATGGAACAAATGGCTCGTGATCTGGACCCCGACAACTATGACCAGCTTTTTGAGGTTACCCTGGCCTGGTATGGCTATATAGGCTATTGCCTGGGGAATAACAAAAAAAGTGAGGCCCGAGACTACCTGAAAAGCGGATGGAAATTCCTCGAAAAATTATCACAACACCCACAGGCAGGAGCCGCCCCCCGGGCCCTTAAAAGCGGATTCTATGGCTTTGAAATGGCTTTGTCTAAATACAAAGCAATCTATTTAGGTCCCAAAAGTATGTCGGCACTTCAAGAGGCCGCGGCAATTGATTCAACAGATATCCACTATCACATCGAAAAAGGAAACCAAATGTACTATCTCCCAACCCTATTGGGAGGTGACAAAGAAGTGGCCATCTACCATTACAAAAAAGCCATTGAATTAATGGAAGCCGGCAATCGCTATCACCAACAACACTGGTTTTATCTCAACTCATTGATCACTCTGGGCTACTCATGTGAAGTAACAGGCCATATCGACGAAGCACGAGCCATCTACCAAAAGATTCATTTTCTTGAAGCCCATTTCAAATGGTTTAACGAAGAAGTGTGGCCCGACTTTGTGAAAAAATATGGCGCCAATTAATCATTCAGACAATGCTATTTCCCAATGGATTCGCATGGGAAGAATGATGAATGGTCGGAAAAAAATCAGAATCATCCCCTCCAAACTACTGAAAATTGGTATCGAAAAAAAAGGATGATAAGAATATGATCAATTTCAATTGTCACAAAAGAACCTGTATGAAACACATTGCCATGCTATTCCATCAGGCTAATGAATGAGATAAATTTTATACGGATAAAAAATAAAACAGCAAGCCGGATAAACTTTTTTAGGTATAACCCCTTCTAATAACTATTTTTGTCATTGAATAACGTTTGACATACCAACAAAAAAATAATTAAAAGAGAAATAGAATTAAGACCAACAACATGCAGCTGAACTTAAAAAATCCCATCGTATTTTTTGACCTTGAAACCACCGGCATCAATATAGCCAACGACCGTATTGTAGAAATCTCAATCCTGAAGATCAACACCGACGGATCGGAGCAAACCAAAACCCTTCGCATTAATCCCGAAATGCCCATCCCCAAAAAATCTTCCGAAATTCACGGAATTTATGATAAAGATGTGGCTGATGCTCCCACCTTTAAAGAAGTGGCTCGACAACTGGCGGCTTTCATGGAAGGATGTGATATTGCCGGATACAACTCCAACAAATTCGACATTCCTTTGTTGGCGGAAGAGTTCATCCGTGCCGAGGTGGATTTTGATATGACCAAACGCAAATTCATCGATGTACAAACCATCTTCCATAAAATGGAAAAAAGAACGCTGGAGGCTGCATACAAATTCTATTGTAACAAAACGCTGGAAAATGCGCACAGTGCCGAAGCCGATACCCGTGCCACCTACGAAGTGCTGAAAGCACAGCTCGACCGGTACAAAGAATTGAAAAACGACATCGAATGGCTGTCCAAATTCTCATCCCACAATAGAAACGCAGACTTCGTTGGACGCATCATCTTTAATGAAAACGGTGAAGAGGTCTTTAATTTCGGAAAATATAAAGGACAAAAAGTAACTGAAGTGCTGCAAAAAGATCCCGGTTATTACAGCTGGATGATGAATGGGGACTTTCCGCTTTTCACCAAAAAAGTGCTTACCAATATTAAGTTGAGAAGCGCATTTAATAAAGGATAATTTAGGCGATTAAGCTATGGGATTGAGGAGTCAGAAGCTGAATTATTGGATATATGTAGATATAAATGGAAACATATAGAAATTAGTGGTTGGAAGGCTTAATGTCAGAAACCTGAAACAATATTAAAATCTACACCTACAACCTATATCTGTTTATTTCCACTCATATCAATTTATTTCTGTCTAATATCTAACATATGGCTTCCGTCCTCTGGTAGCTCAAAACTCATATTCCGGATATATCCGGCCGGTAACTTAGATAATTTATATAAAGATGAAGATACTTTGTATAGGACGAAACTATGCCGACCATGCGCGGGAACTCAGCAATCCTGTTCCTGCGGAGCCGGTAGTTTTTTTAAAGCCCGATTCGGCGTTGTTGCGCAATAACGATCCCTTTTTCATTCCCGATTTTGCCAAGGCTTTTCATCACGAAGTGGAAATAGTGGTTCGCATCAACCGACTGGGAAAAAATATTGAAGAACAATTCGCCCATCGTTATTACGACGAAATAGGTTTGGGCATTGACTTCACCGCCCGTGACCTTCAGGAAAAACTGCGGCAGAAAGGCCTTCCATGGGAGAAAAGTAAAGCCTTCGACAATTCAGCGGTAATATCCAAATTCGTCCATAAAGATCGTTATGTCGATCTCAACAATCTGAATTTCCACCTTGAAGTCAATGATGAAGTACGACAAAAAGGGAACACATCAGATATGCTTTTCTCCATTGATCGCATCATTGCGAACGTATCCAAATATTTCATGCTGAAGATTGGAGACCTTATTTATACCGGTACGCCGGCAGGCGTGGGGCCCGTAAAAACCGGTGACCGCCTGAAAGGATTCATCGAGGATGACCTTTTCTTCGATTTCATGGTTAAATAGAGGAAGCCAGAAGACAGACTACTTAGATATATAGAAATAAATGGAAATATATTGATAAAAGTAGCTTGATGACTTTAGTTTGGAGGCCAGAGGCCGGAAGCCAGAGGTCAGAAATCATTAAAGGATATAAATGGAAATAAAGTAGAAAAATATTTCACAGAAACATTCTGTTAAAATTAGCACATCAATCACCTCAATCTCTTCAATCTCTTCAATCTTTTCAATCCTAACCGCCTAATGACCTTTTTTAGCCCCGGAGAGGCGACAGAGAGGTAAAACAGAAGCCTGCCCCCTCCCTCACCCCCAGCCCCTGAAGGGGGTATGCCGGCGCACAGAAGCCGGAAGATAGAAGCCGGAAGCTAAAAGCAAGCTCATCGACACAAACTAGTTCTTTCTACCTATTTCTATGTACATCAATTTATTTCTAATTATATCTATTTATATCTAAATATATATACCAGAATCAACTATCTATATCCATTTATTTCTATTTATATCTACTCATATCTAACATCTGTCCTCTGTCCTCTGGCTTCTGTCTTCCTGCCTCTCAGTGCTCGTGACTGGTTTCCTCCTTCTTAAGGTCGGCCAAAAGATAGTAGGCATTATTCATAGCCACTTTGGTATCGTCCGCTATTGTCTCCATAAGTTTGATTTCAGTATATCCGCCGGCTTGTTTGCCGGTTATCACTTCCACCATTCTAAAGGGATAGGCAGGATCACTCTGGTCGTCATCCCCCTCATGATCATCCCCGGATTCAGCATCGCCATGCAATTCCATGCTATGGTGCTCATGATCGTCAGGATCAATGGATTCATCAAGAATAAAAATGTAGGATTTTGTTCCTTCCACAACTACCGCCTCGTCGGGTAAGGCTACCACACGACCGGCATCGGCATAAATACTTCCCGAGGCATACATCCCCGGCACCAGATGTCCGGGATTTTCATCCAGACTGGCATGAATATGAATGGAACGAGAGTCACGGTCCAGCTCCTTTCCAATGGCAAAAATGGTGGCACTAAATTCCTCATTGGACAGGCCGGCAACTTCAAATTTGACCGTTTGTCCTTCTTTCAACAAATGAAGGTCCTTTTCATATACAATAAAGTCGACATGTATTTCACGATTATCGGTAATTCTGAAGAGTATATCTTTTGCATCCACAAAAGTTCCCAATCGAATATTCACATCATTAACGTAGCCGCTGAGGGGTGAAAGAACAGAAATGGTTGCGGAAATATTTCCGTCTTGAACCGCATCAGGCGACAAATTCAGCATCCGTAATTTAATTTTTAACCCCTCGAACTTCGCTTTAAGGGTGTTATATTCCGATTTCACCCTCTGGTAGTCTTTACCAGCGGTTACATTTTTCTCAAACAACTCCTTTTGGCGAGCATATTCTTGCTCCAGGAACTCCATTCGAGAAGCGGTTTCTATAAAATCTTCCTGAAGAGAGATGTAATCCGGATGTTCCAAAAAGGCCAGCACCTGACCTTTCTGCACTTTGTCACCATGAAACACTTTTATCTCTTTCACATTACCACCCATTATAGCGGTTACGTCGGCACTGGCTCCGGGGGGAACCTCCAGCTGTCCGTTGGTTTTCACAAGGGTATTAAGGTTTCTTTGTTGAAAGCTGCCCAGTTCCAGATCGAGGGCTTTCATCTGCTGCTGCGTCAACATTACCACTCCTTCCGGACCGTGATGTTCATGTTCGTCATGATCATGATGATGTTGAGTCGTATAACCGCCCCTATGGCACGATATCATTGTTATAAGAGCAATCCCTATAATCGATTTTGTTATCATATTCCTGTCTTTTTGCTTCAATAGTTCGTGTTTTGATAATGCACTTCTCCTAAAACTCCACCCTTCACCCCATCAAAGATTTGGGGAAGAAGGGGCCGAAGTTGCAGATTACTGATTGCTGGTTTCGAGTATCTGGTTGCAGCTTCGCGTTCTGTCACTGTTCCTCAGCTTTCCGGATTATTAGAGACCAGAAGCCGCAAGTCAGAAAACAGAGACAACGAAACATGGAACCAAATAAACCTGCCTCGTCCTGATTTTTGTTTTCTTTTTCTGAAAAATCTATTTTAGGACAAGTCACTATTCTCCAGCCAAATAATTTAACCGGGTAACCACCTCATAGTATTCGACCAATCGGTTGAGATATTGCTGACGAGTAGAAATAGCGGCTTCCATGCTGCGGATAAACTGTAAATAATCGATATCGCCCAATTTATACCCCAGGATGGCTGCATTCATTTGCTCATCAGCCAGAGGAAGCGCCTCATCCTCATAAAAATCCAAAACATCGGACATCGATTTGTACCGATTCACCAACTGCTGCCAAACAGTGTTGACCTCCCGCTCTTTTTGACGATACTGCTGACCCGCCATTTCATAATTTAACCGGGCAGCTTTGATCTTACCCATCCGCGAGAAAAACAACAATGGCATCGAAATACCGGCTTCCCACGCATAGAAGCCCAACTCTCCGTCAACCTTTTGTCGGGTATATCCCACATCGAGCTTGGGTAAAAGCTGGGTTCGTTCCACTTTCCACGCCGCATTCGAGACACTGACCTCTTGCCGGTAAAGTCCCAGAATCAATGAATTCCGTAATGAATCACCACGGATAAGGTCTCCCCACACTTCAGCCCGAGAAGCATCAGCCTCTGCAACATCCATAATGTGAGGATACATCAGATATTGATTCAATTCATGCAGGGCCGCATCATAGGCGCTCTTAGCTTCTTTAATACCCACTTCCAATTCTTTATATTTCGCCTTAGCAGCCAGATATTCTACTTTGGAGGTTTGGTGTGTTGAGAAACGGGCTTCTGCCGCTTTTAAAAAATTACCATACACAGAATCCAGTTGCAGACGTAATTGCCACTGTTTTTTGGCCAACAAAGCATTGTACCAGGCTGTGCTCACATCGCGCACCACCCTTTTTTCTGTGAGGCGGCTCTGTGTCTCTGCCAGATTCACCTTCGATTGGTGGAGTTTACTTTTTGCCGGGATGCCCAACAGGTCGATCCCGGATTGTGAAACCCCTATGGTATTGTATATACCTGAAGCGCCATTGCCCACTTCCTCTTTACCGGTAAAGAGCGAGGTAGTACCCAGATCCAATGCGGTCACTTTTAAGGCCTTTTGCTTTTCCACTTCCAGACGCGCAGCTTTGATGGAAGGATAATTCTCCTTGGCTCGTTCAAGCGCCTCTTCAAGCGTTATCACACTCTGTTCCTGAGCGATTACCCGGACTCCAAGACCCGAAAATGGCCAAACAACCATTAGCAGAACAACTATTTTCTTTAACATGATTCTATTCATCAGTATAAAATTAGGTTAAATCATTGGTCTGATGGAACTCGCATGATCTTAAGTTTTATACATTCTCTTGTTGTGACAAACTTAGTTGGTCATGCTCGTTTCATTCGTATAAAGTTAAACTAATTAATTGTTCAAATGGAACTTACAAGACAAAGATTTACACATTCTCTTTTGTGATAACTAATTAATCAAACGTGTTTCTTTTTTTCTACCATTTTATAAAGGATCGGTAACATCACCAAGGTCAAAAAGGTAGAAGTAATCATCCCTCCTATTACCACGGTAGCCAACGGACGCTGTACTTCGGCGCCTGCCGATGCCGAAATAGCCATTGGAAGAAATCCCAAAATATCCGTTGAGGCGGTAAGAAATATGGGCCGCAACCTTCGTATTGCTCCCTTTTGAATGACCTCATCAAGTTTCCATTTCCCCTGGCGTCTTAGTTCGTTAAATCCGCTGATCAACACCAAACCATTGAGCACCACGACGCCAAACAACACTATGAAACCTATGCCTGCCGAAATACTAAAGGGCATACCTCGCAGATAGAGAAACACAATTCCGCCCACTGCCGCAAAAGGAATGGCCATATAAATCATCAACGTTTGTTTCAACGATTGCACAGCAAAAAAGACCAATACAAAAATGAGTATTAGAGCTAGAGGCACCACCAACGTCAGTCTTTTCGTCGCTCTTTCCAGATTTTCAAAGGCTCCCCCGTAACGAATATAATATCCGGGTGGCAAATCAAGCTTCTGGTCCAGAATCTGCTGTATTTCCTCCACCAATGATTTCACATCGCGTCCTTCCACATTGATGCCCACATAGATGCGTCGGTTGGTATTGTCGCGGCTGATCTGCATGGGACCCGGCTGATAGTTGATTTCTGCCACTTCCTTAATCGGAACCTGAAGTCCGTCAGATGTTCTGACATAAAGATTTCGGATATCGTCAATACTTTGGCGGTGAATATCATCCAAACGAACCACCAGTTCATACATTCGTTCCCCTTCAAAAATAACCCCTGCTGCCCTGCCACTAAAAGCGGACTCCACCACATCATTCAATTCCCTGATATTCAACCCATATTGTCCCAGTTTGGTTCGATTGTATTTCACAGTGATCTGAGGCAATCCGCGGGTCGCTTCTGCTTTCAATCCGGCCACCCCTTCTGTTCCGGCAATCAGACGGGTTATCTCCTCTGCTTTGTCGGCCAGCACTTCCAGATCTTCCCCGTAGAGCTTAATGGCGATATCTTCCCGAATCCCGGTCAACAACTCATTAAATCTCATCTCTATAGGCTGTGAAAATTCATAATTAATGCCCGGCAATTCATATAACTTCTTCCGCATTTTTTCTATCAATTCCTGCTTTGTCTCTGCCTTCGTCCATTCATTCTCGGGCTTAAGCAAAATAAAAACATCTCCTATATCAATGGGCATGGGATCAGTAGGAACATCTGCAACCCCTATCCGGGTTCGTGCCGAGGCCACTTCATCAGGAAATTCATCAAGCAATAATTTCTCTATTTTGGTGGAAGCACTGACCACATCCGTCAACGAAGTGCCGGGTTTCAAAAACATGTGCATCGCCAGGTCGCCTTCGTCCAACTGAGGAATAAATTCAGCTCCCATCCGTGAAAAAAGAACCCCTCCCAATGCTAAAATCACCAGAGCAGTGCCGATCATTAACTTCCCATTCTCCAAAGCCCACGATAATAGCGGTTGATACCACTGTTCCAGTCGGCGAATGAATCGATCACCCACCGTTGCCTTTTCTGTTTTGGGAGACCTCAACACCAGGGAGGCCATCATCGGAATATAGGTAAGACACAATAACAAAACCCCTAACACGGCAAATCCAAAAGTTAATGCCATCGGTTTAAACATCTTTCCTTCAATCCCCTCCAATGCCATCACAGGAAGAAAAACGATCAGGATTATGACCTGTCCGAAAAAGGCCGAATTCATCATCTTACCGGCTGAACGTCCGGCAATCTCATCCCGTTGTACAGACGGTATGTTCTTCCCGATCAACTCCTTTCGATGCAGGTAAAAAATCATACTTTCCACAATGATAACGGCACCATCCACCAAAATTCCAAAGTCTATGGCACCCAAGCTCATCAGATTGGCCCATACCCCAAAAATTTTCATCATAATAAACGAAAAGAGCAAAGCCAAAGGAATGGTGGAGGCCACAATCAGTCCTCCGCGTAGGTTACCCAAAAAGAGTACCAGAACAAAAATCACGATCAATGCCCCCAGCGAAAGATTTTCAGCCACCGTAGAAGTGGTGCTTTTTATCAGTTTACTGCGATCCAGAAAAGGCTTTATTTCTATGCCTTCCGGTAAAGATTTCTGGATTAAGGCCATACGTTCTTTAACTTCTTTAATCACGTCGTTGGAGTTTTCACCTTTGAGCATCATCACAATACCGCCCACAGCTTCTCCTTTGCCATCCTGAGTAAAGGCACCATAGCGTATGGCGCTGCCGAACCGCACTTCCGCCACATCCCGGATAAATACCGGATGTCCGTTGACCTTAGCTACCGGGGTGTTACGAATATCATCCAACGAGCGCATCAACCCCTCTCCTCTGATGAAATTGGCCTTATGGTTTTTCTCTATGTATGCTCCTCCCGTATTTTGATTGTTGTCCTCCAAGGCCTGAACAATATCACCAATGGTGAGATCCATACTTCTCAATCGATTGGGATCGATCGCCACTTCATATTGTTTCCCGTGGCCACCAAAAGAGTTAACTTCCACAACACCAGGCACCATGGCCATTTGTCTTTTAACGATCCAATCCTGCATGGATCGTAAATCCATATCACTGTATACCGTATCATAGCCGGGCTGTACTTCCAGTGTATATTGATATATTTCTCCCAATCCGGTACTTATGGGTGAGATAAAGGGCTCACCCAGTCCCTCGGGGATCTTCTCCTTGATCTCATTCAGTGCTTCACTCACCAGCTGACGTGGAAGATAGGTCCCCATATTATCCTCGAATACGATGGTTACCACCGACAGGCCAAAACGTGATATAGAACGTATCTCAGTGACCCCCGGCAAATTGGCCACCGACAGCTCCACCTGATAGGTTACAAAATGCTCGATATCTTCGGTTCCCAGATTAGGAACCGTGGTAATGACCTGCACCTGATTATTGGTGATATCCGGTACGGCATCCAACGGAATCTGTGTCATCGACCAAAAACCACCAACGACCAGCCCCAAAACCATAAGGCCGATCAACATCTTGTTTTTTATTGAAAACGATATTATTCGGTCAATCATTTAATCTCAGTTTATTTATTTAAATAAAGCAAGTGACTCCATAGCTGCCCTAGACGCAGCTATAGGAAAAGGCGTTTCCTGACTTTTTGAAATACAATAGGAGCTTGGCGCCCTATCCGGCAGCGCTTCTTTGTCAAGATAAATTAAGTAGTAGGGTGATAATCACCGGCCGAAAATACGATAGATGACCCGGACATGCGACCGGTTAAGCCCGAGGTGGGGCACGAAGGCTACAGCCGGATATATAAATGGGTCCCGGAGAAAAAAGAATTTCAAAGGAATAAGAGAGAGGATATCCGACTAATGGAGCTAGATTGATTTCCTGATCGAGGTAATAGTAGATAATAGAAATCAAAGGCAACGACTGAATATCCTGCCGTGGCGCTCTATCCTGCCCAACCAATGTATTAAAGGCATGGCAATGATGCAAAGGATTTTCGGGTCGCTGATCTTGCGGCAAATTCTCGCAGCAGCAGGTGGGTGACGAATCAAAACAGTCGAAATGATGATCATGCGGTATGACAGCATGCGCCAATATGATCAGCCCTGCCGACATAAATAACAACCAACCGATATATTTACCTTTTGCCTTCACCCAAACAAATCTGTTCTTTTCTAATATTATGAAGCACAAAGATAAAAATAAAGTGAATATTACCGCAAAATCAATCTAATTCATAAGCGTCGCCCTTTCAACCATTCCACTCCCCTTTATTGGCGAGTTCCCAACGGGTGCTGACGGTTTTCCAGTTAACCACCTTCCAGAAATTATCGACATATTCCCCTCGTTTGTTTTGGTATTTGAGATAATAGGCGTGTTCCCAGACGTCCAGGGCCAGCAACGGAATACCACGCTCGGGGGAAATATCCATCAACGGATTGTCCTGATTGGGTGTTGAGGTGATTTTCAGATTCTTATCGTCATCCATATAGAGCCAAGCCCAACCGCTGCCGAAATGTGATTTGGCCGCATTGCCAAATTCGGTCTTGAAGTTGTCGAACGACCCGAAACTCTTCACCAATGCATTCAGCAATCGTGCCGAGGGCTCACCTCCATCAGGCGACATATTCTCCCAAAACAGACGGTGGTTGTAATAACCGCCCCCATTGTTCCGAACCGAATCGCCATATTGAGATACTTTTGCAAAAACTTGAGGCATAGGCATATTAACCAGGTCGCCTCCCTCTATGGCCTTCATGAATTTGTTGTAATACCCCCGGTGATGCTTGTCGTAATGCAACTCCATGGTCTGAGCATCAATATAAGGTTCCAGGGCATCGAAGGCATATCCCAATTCCGGGAATTGATGTCCGCTAAACGAAGCGCTTCCTGCCCCTGCGGCCAATGATGAAACACTGCTATTGCCTTTTTGACTCTTCGGGATACAAGAGCCCAGGGCTGCCATTCCCAAAAGCGATAAAAAATGACGTCGTTCCATAACTATTATTTTTCCTGGTAATTTTTTATACAATAATAAAAACAGGCTATTATACAAAATTGTTCGAAAATCATAATAATTCAAAGATGGTAGATGGTAGATGATAGATATAAGATGTTAGATATAAGTAGAAATAAATGGAAATATGTGGATATAGATAGTTGATTCTGGTCGATATATTTAGAAATAAATTGATATAATTAGAAATAAATAGATATACATAGAAATAGGTAGAAATAACTAGTATGAGTCTATGAGCTTGCTTTTAGCTTCCGGCTTTTGTGCGCCGGCACACCCCCTTCAGGGGGCCGGGGGGTGAGGGAGGGAGCTGCCCTCCGGCTTACCGCTCTGTTGCCCCTCCGGGGCTGAAACAGGTCATTAGACAGTTAGGATTGAAGAGATTGAAGTGAATGAGGTGATTGAGGTGCTAATGTGCTAATTTTAACAGAATGTTTCTGTTAAATATTTATCTACTTTATATCCATTTATATCCTTTAATGATTTCTGACCTCTGGCTTCCGGCCTCTGACCTCCAGACTAAAGTCATCAAGCTACTTATATCAATATATTTCCATTTATTTCTATATATATCTATGTAGTCTTTCTTCCGGCCTCTGCGCGCCGGCATACCCCCTTCAGTGGGCCGGGGGGTGAAGTACGGGGCTTGCCTCGGACTAATGCATTCCATCTTCTTTCCAAGACTACTGACATTTACAATCTATTTCTTTACCTTTACTCTATTGGCATCGACCTATAATAAGTAAGACCGTGTGGTCAGAGGCCAGAGACCGGACAAATGGCAGTGGGCAGATGTTATATATAAATGAAACGAACATGGCGACTTTTTGCCACAAAAGTACATGTATAAATTTGACTAAGCCATGCGAGTTCCATCCAGCCAATAACTTAGATAATTTTTATACGGAAGAATATTTATAGAAATAAGCAGATATAAATTCAATCCACTAAAACCAGAAACTCTGAAAAAACAACTTAACTAAAATTTATTCCGATGAAACGAGCATGGCGACTTTCTGCCACAAAAGAGCATGTATAAAATTGGTAAAGCCATGCGAGTTCCATCCAGCCATTAACTTAGAAAAATTTTATACGTATGAAATTCAAGCAAGAAATAGAGATTAACAAACCCAGAGAGAAGGTTATTGCCTATTTTGACAATCCCGAAAACCTGAAAAAATGGATGAAAGGCCTGATAAGCATTGAACCCGTCAGCGGTGAACCAAAACAAGAAGGTGCAAAATCTTTGCTGAAGTTTAAGATGGGAAAACGGGAAATGAATATGACCGAAACCATCCTGGTACATAACTTACCCGATGAGTATACCCTCAGCTATGAAGCCAAAGGGGTTCACAACATCGTTAAAAACAGATTTGTCAAACTTTCCGACAACAAAACAAAATATATTGTTGAAAATGAGTTTCAATTCAAAGGCTTTATGAAGATAATAGGTTTCCTGATGCCTTCGTCATTTAAAAAACAGTCGTTAAAATATCTGAATGACTTTAAGAACTTTGCTGAAAAAAATTGAGGACAGAGGCCGGAGGTTAGATGTTAGATAATTAGATATTAGATATAAGTAGATACAAATAGAAATAGGATAGATATAAATAGATATAGGTAGTTTGTGTACTGGCTTCTGGCTTCTGGCTTCTGGCTTCTGGCTTCTGGCTTCTGGCCTCTGGCTTCTGTAAAATCATTTTTTCAAATAAAAAATTTCCTATATCTTTGTTCGCTAAATAACGAACAACAAGGCTCCCATGCGCGGGGGTCGCCAGGGAATGGCAGGACCCATTGAACCATTCGAGGCCGCAGCTGCTGAAAACGGGAAAAATCATTTGTTGCCAAAAGCATTATCAATTCATTGCAAATACATTACAGTATGAGTGAGCAAGTATTAACCGACAAACAAAAAAAGATGGCCCGGTACGCCAAAGCATTGGCACATCCCGTACGCTTATATGTGATGGAATTACTTTCGAAGCAAAGTTGCTGCTACAGCGGTGACCTGACCGACGACCTACCCATCGCCAAATCAACCCTTTCGGCGCACCTTAAGGAATTAAAGAACGCCGGATTGATTCAGGGCGAAATTGAAGCACCAAAAATTAAATACTGCATCAATAAAAAAGGGTGGGAAGAAGCAAAAAGTATGTTCAAAGAATTTTGGTCATTATAATTTTTTATTACTTTTGTTCGTGTTTTTACGAACAACGAATTATCAACCATATAAATTAAAAACTATGGATATCAAAGTATTAGGAACAGGTTGTCCCAAGTGTAAAACACTGGAAAAACTCACTCGCGATGCCGTGGAAGAACTGGGTATCAACGCCCAAATCACAAAAGTTGAAGACATCATGGAAATAATGAAGTACAATGTAATGAAGACACCGGCCCTGGTGGTTGATGGCAAAGTGGTGGTTAAAGGAAGCATTCCTTCGTATGATGCACTGAAAAAATTATTGAGTTAAGGTATTTCAATTATCCATTGACCATTTCAGGCAATTACTAAAGTCATGTAAAATCAATTCATCCAATAACCTAAAAACTTAGACGTATGAAACGAGTATTAAGCACTCTCACCTTTTTAATGATGCTGACGGCGGTGTCGTTGACGGCCCAATGTTGCAGCAGTGCCGGTGCCAATAAAAACAAGAGCAACGATACGGCATCGGAAGCAGCGGCCAACATTTCCGACGTAAAAGTTTACTATTTTCATTTTACCCGTCGCTGTGTTACCTGCCAGTCGGTTGAAAAGGTGGCTCAGGAAGCCCTTACCGAAACCTTTGGCGATGCCGTTCCCTTTCAATCGGTTAATGTTGAAAAGGAAGAAGCAAAGACATTGCTTGAAAAATTCAAAGTAAGTGGTCAGGCATTGCTCGTGGTTAAAGGTGACAAAGTGGAAAACCTCACCAATTTTGCTTTCATGAATGCCAGGACCAACCCTGACAAACTGAAAAATAAAATAGCGGAAACGGTTAAATCTCTTTAAAAGCCACCTATATGGAATTTTTACAGAGCATCCTGGAAAATACAGAGATTCCGTTCTTTACTGCATTTATTCTGGGGCTGATGACAGCTATCAGCCCTTGTCCTTTGGCCACCAACATTACGGCCATCGGATTTATCAGTAAAGACATGCAAAATCGTCGACGCGTCTTTATTAATGGATTGATTTACACCATTGGGCGGAGTATTACCTATACCCTTATCGGTTTAATATTCTTTTTCGGTGCCAGTCAGTTTAAAATAGCCGGCTTCTTCCAGTCGTGGGGCGAAAAGTTCATTGGCCCGTTACTGATTATCATAGGCCTGCTGATGCTGGATATTATCAAAATAAAGCTGCCGGGGCTTAGTACCCTCACCGACCGCATGGAACAACAATCGGGGAAAAGCTTCCTGGGCGTTCTCTTGCTCGGAATCGTCTTCGCCTTAGCCTTTTGTCCCTACAGCGGTGTGCTCTACTTTGGCATGCTTATACCCATGACCATCACCAGCGTCAGCGGACTCTATTTGCCCATTATTTTTGCTTTGGGAACAGGTATTCCCGTCATTATTTTTGCCTGGATTATTGCTTTTTCCATCAACTCCATCGGAAACACATACAATAAATTAAAGACCTTTGAGATATGGTTCCGCAGGATTGTGGCACTCTTGTTCATTGGCGTGGGAATCTATTATTCCGCGTTGTTATTCATGTAAAAAAACGTTTTTAACGTTTTTTTTACCGACACTGTTCGTCAAAACACGAACAATAAAAAATCTGAATGATTATTTGAAAATCAAATAAATATTAGAAAATAAAACCATGGAACTAAAAAAAGAATTGAAAATTTTGGGTTGGATAATAGCCATTTTTTTGGTTGCCTTTTTTCTGCCATTGGACAGTTCCCGCTTTCAGGAAGCCATAATGGCAACGTTAGACCTGACCAAATGGTATGCCCGAGAGCATGTAGTGCTTTGTTTATTGCCGGCCTTCTTCATTGCCGGGGTCATAGCCGTTTTCATCAGTCAGGGTGCCGTCATGAAATATTTTGGTGCCAAAGCCAAAAAGTGGGTGGCCTATACGGTAGCCTCTGTGTCGGGGACTATCCTGGCGGTTTGTAGTTGTACCATATTGCCACTATTTTCCAGTATACACAAACGCGGGGCAGGCCTGGGGCCGGCCATAGCCTTTCTCTACAGCGGGCCGGCCATCAACATTCTGGCCATAATACTAACCGCCCGCATTCTGGGCATTGAAATGGGTATTGCCCGAATTATTGGCGCGGTGACTTTTGCGGTGATCATTGGTTCTATCATGTCTTTCATCTATCGGAAAGAAGAGAAAGCCAAGAAAGAAGAACAAATGAATTTTCCGGATATGCCGGAAGAGCGGCCCATGTGGCAAACGGCGTTTCACTTTTTTACTTTAGTATTAATTCTGGTATTTGCCAACTGGGGAAAACCGGGTGATGATGTGACCAGCGGCGGCTGGTACTGGCTGTGGGCCAATAAATGGTATATCACCTCATTCTTTTCTATTTTATTGCTCTTTTCACTCATTTTCATCCTTAAGCTACCCTGGAAAAAGGTATTGGTCGGCGCCGTCATAACCGCTGCCGCGGCATTTACCACCACGTCGCCATTGGTACCAATGGTGGTCGGTATCGCTGCTTTAAGCCTCATAACCTTAACCGACAAACAAGATGTGAACCGGGAATGGACCTTATCCACATGGGATTTTGCCAAACAAATCATGCCGTTACTCGCTCTGGGCGTAGTGGTGGCCGGCTTCCTGCTGGGCTCGACCCACGATGATACCGCCATCGCCGGCATTATTCCCAACCAATGGATTTCCAGCCTAGTAGGTGGCAACTCGCTTTTTTCCAACTTCTTTGCATCCATCGTAGGTGCCTTCATGTATTTCGCAACGCTTACAGAAGTGCCCATCCTTCAGGGATTAATGGCTGCCGGAATGGGCAAAGGTCCGGCTTTGGCCCTCTTGCTGGCAGGACCTTCACTCTCATTACCCAACATGCTGGTTATCAGAGGTGTGATGGGAACTCGTAAAACCATAACCTATGTGGCCCTCGTTGTCGTGATGGCCACCATTTCGGGCCTTATCTTCGGGGCTCTGTTCTAATAAGCGAAACTTTCGCATAACGAGCCTGGCACTCTTTGCCAAAAATTTTTTTAGTGGTTAGTGCTTTGTCAGTAGCTAATAGATTGAGGGGATTGAGAGGATTGATGAGATTGGTGAGATTGAAGGGATTGAGGGGATTGAGGGGATTGAGGGGATTGATATGCTAAACAGCCTCATGACTAATGACAAATCACTAACCACTAACCTTTAATGATAAACCAAGTTAAAAATGAAACGTTTACCCATATTACCCATTCTTTTTTTACTCACCCAAATAGTTAGCGCACAAAAAGAAAATGAACTGTTACCCGGGTTAACACCTATCGTGCAGGTTTTTGGAACCGCCAATTACAATGTGGACGATGGTGTTGCCGGCTATAGCTTTGGCCGCGCCCACCTGGGCTTTCAATATCGGTTTAACGAGAAATGGTTTGGTAAAATTGTCATCGACCGGGGCCAGCCGACAACCGTAGGCGATATCACGGTTACCGATACCGATGGCAATAATCTGATGGTTTCCAACACCTCATCCGAAGGAAGTGCTTACACCATGTGGCTTAAATTTGCCAGTCTTACCTGGCAAGTCAACGACCACCTCTCACTGGAAGGGGGTGCCCTACTACAAAATCATTACATCACCCAGGAACGATTCTGGGGTATGCGCTATGTGGCCCAAACCTTTCAGGACCTGTATTGGCATATTCCCAGCACCGATTTAGGTTTCATGGCTCGCTATAAAATCAATGAAACCTGGGGGTTGGATGTTGCGGTGACCAATGGGGAAGGCTCCCGAAAGAAGCAAGACAGTGAAGGGACCATCAAAACGGCAGTTGGTTTGGATTTAATTCCTTCCGGAAAATTACATACCAGACTCTATTATCATCATTACCAGGCTGAAAAGTCGGACAATGAAAATGAGCAGATGGTCTCGGCATTTGCAGGATTTAAAAGCAGTCCTAAATTCAGAATTGGTGCCGAATACGATTATATGAGCAACCTCTCTCAGGTGAAGAATTTCGACAGTTACGGCTTTTCTCTTTTCGCTATTTACAGCCTAAACCCTTCTACCGATATTTTCGGACGATTCGACAACTTCAACTTCGACGTTCAGGAAAATACTGAAAATAACTATCGTCCCGACGGCAATGCGTTGATAGCCGGCATCTCGCACTCGCCCGTCAAAAAGGTCCGCCTATCGCTCAACTATCAAGGCTTTTTTTATGACGATAATATCGCGAACAGCAACAACATTAATCTCAGCATGGAATACAAGTTTTGAGATGGATGGTCAGAAGCCGGAAGACAGAAGTCAGAGAACAGAGGCCAGAAGTCAGAAGCCAGAAGCCAGAAGTCAGAGGCCGGAAATAAATAGAAATAAAAGAATATAAATTGAAATAAGTTGTTAAGTAGAAAAGTTGTTGCGTGCGATGGCATTCCCCCTTTAGAGGGTTAGGGGGTGAGCAATGAGGAGCATTTGAAGCCAGCCAGAGATTAGATGTTAGATTATAAGAAATTAAGGCTAGTTATTTCTTTTTATATCACCTTATTTCCATATATATCCCTGGAATTCTTACATCTTAAATCAAAAAAAATCTTACATCTTAGAATCTTATATCTAAATATCTAACATCTGCCCTCTGCCCTCTACCAGCCAAACCGCCTACCCCTCTATTTCCCCCGCCTTCTTCAGCGAATATTTGGATGCGATGGGTCCCAGCAATTCGTGGACAATGGCCGTGCCGATGACCACCGTCATGATAAGGGTCGAGAACGACTGAAATGCCGTTTCGTCCGATACCAGCAAGGCCAGACCGATCACGATACCACCTTGCGGCAGCAGACCCCCCGCCGTATATCGCTTCACCGGCCTGGAGATATTCAACATTGGTGAGGTACTTAGAATGCCCAAATATTTACCCAGGGCGCGGGCCACGATAAACAGAATCATTAAAGGGATATTGCCCGAAATCAACGATATATCCAGATGCAATCCCGACAAGGTGAAAAATATCACAAAAATCAGCTCCTCGGTATATCGCTCCACCACGCAAAAAACCTTGTCGTGCTGACGGTTGTAGTTGACCACCGTCACGCCCATGGCCAAGGTAGAGAGCAGTTCATCCACCTTTAAATACGACGAAGTACCGTAACACAGCATCAGGACACCCAGAATCATGACAATTAAACCGCCATCCGTCTCACGCTTAAAGATTCGTGTCAACAGGTTCAGCAAAAAGCCGAAAACAACCCCCAGCAATAGGGCCAGACCTATGTTTATCACCATCTGCACCAGGGTGGCCCCCAGCGACACCCCGGCATTTCCCATGAGGGCCCCGGCAAATGCCACCGACAAGGTGAACAGTACAATGCCCGCAATATCGTCGAAGGCAGCGATACCAAGCACCGTGGAACTCACCGGCCCGCGCGCCTTGTATTCGTCGATCACCGCCAGAGTGGCCGACGGATCGGTAGGCGCCGCCAGAGAAGCCAATATCAAACTGAAAGCCAATGAAAAATAGATGGAATCGAACAGGTGAAACACATATTCAACCGCCAAAAAGCTGAACAAAAAGACCAGCACATAAGCCATGATCGATTCCCCCAGCGTCATGATAAAATAATTTCGTCCTTCCTTCCTGATCTTCCCAAACGACAACGAACCACCGATATGAAACGTTATCACCGCCAACGATATGTTGATCAATGGTGCGCCCGCCTCGATAAATGTGCCGGGAACGATCCCCAGCACTTTGGGATTCAACAATATTCCTGCAATGATATATCCCGATATTCTGGGAAGAGATAGTTTGGTTACCAGTTCGCCCAGCAAAAAGCCGGAAAAAATGATTATGCCGGTGATTAGAAGTACATCCATCAGGAAAAGTGATTTTAGGTTACTTAAAAAATATACAAAACCTTAGGTATCGTAGATTGCCATGAAAGAAGAAAGAAATTGTTTAATCACAAAATTAAGAAATTAAGGCTTAACACCTAACATCTAGCCTCTGACCTCTGGCTTCCAATGACCAGGCCACCAAAACCACACTCTTTAACCGCCTAAAGCGCCAGAAAAAAGGGGCAATCCCACAAACCCGGGACTGCCCCTAAAGTTTTTTGCCTTAATGGGTTAAACATAAAAATAAAAGTGATGAAAGCAAGCATTAATTTTGTTCGGGTTCAACTTCCTCCTCTTCTTTGCCGCGCCGTGTTTGAGCGGCACGGGCAATGGCCATGGTCTCGGTAATGAGATGGTTGATATCCCGGATAAGCTGATTAAGGGTTTCATTTTCTTCGCTTTGGGCCAGCAGGTCGACCATGGCATAGAAGTTACGCAACGCCTGCTCCAGAGGTTTGCGCGTTTCGGTGAGCGTAACACGGTCAGGAATGTTGCTAACACTGCTTATTTTAACTGCAGTGAATGCGTCCTGAGCCTGTTCCAACTCCTCAAACCACGGGGATGTGGCCCCTATGGCATCCATCTGGTCTGCATGCTCTTGCTTTAGTTCCTCTATCATATTGGCATGCAGTGCCGTTTGTTTTTGGTAACCTAAATTCCAACTGCTCCACCCATACTTACGGATGACTTCCAAAATATCCTCAGCTGGTTCCGATACCGACACATCACGACGATGAGTGCAGGCTTCCACATATCCTCTGAACCCTAGGAAGGCTTCATCGCGCTCACTGTCTCTCAGTGCCTTTTCTTCGGTGTACGGGTTTTTGTCATCCCGCTGAAAGCCACGCGAGAAATCCTTGTGACATTGGTCCACATGCGACAAGAACGTAGTCAACGGGCCCTCCGGCAACTGTGCCGAATTAGCCAACGACAAAGTACCATCCGACAAGTTAAATAACTGGCCGGGTGTTAACAATGAATAATTGATTGTTTTAATTTTCATACACCTTGTGTTTTTTATTATTAAGGCAAAAAACTTTCGATGCTGATTACAACCTATCTTTTATCTATCTAAAAATTTTTAGGTTCAATTTCGGACGTCGATTTTCGACCTATATTTTTACAGATTCAATTTCGGACGCTGATTTTCGACCTGTAATTTTACAGATTCAATTTCGGCCGTTAATTTTCGACCTATAATTTTACAGATCCGATTTCAGCCGCTGATTTTCGACCTGTAATTTTACAGATTCAATTTCGGACGCTGATTTTCGACCTATAATTTTACAGATTCGATTTCGGCCGTCAATTTTCGACCTATAATTTTACAGATTCAATTTCGGACGCCGATTTTCGACCTATAATTTTACAGATTCGATTTCGGCCGTCAATTTTCGACCTATAATTTTACAGATTCGATTTTTGAACTATTCTCAGCCCTTAATTGGATGGATTACTCATAAAAAACTGTTTAATTACAGGCTACATACCTAATTCAAAAACAATCCTCAAAAACCAAAGAGCTTTGTGAAGTATTATATTAATCAAAAGCATCAATCAACTTATCATTAGACTTTACCACACACCAACAGTAATAAATTAACAGACATAAAATTAATAAATGCCAACACGATTGTCAATATTTTTTAATAATTTATTCGACACAAATAGACATTAGAGAAAAATGGTCGGGACGCATGTCGGGAACCCTGTCAGGGTCGCAAAATTTTGCGACCCTGACATGTACCCCAAAAACGCACCCAAAAATCAATTTGGGCCACAATCACAAAACCTGGCATCCATCATTCGCGGGTTTAAAATTGGCGTCACCAAAAATGCCCGACAAATCAACCCCCATTTTGCATGGCAACCTCGCTATCACGACCACATTATCAGAAATGAAAAATCGTTTTATAACATTTCGAAATACATCATTAACAATCCGGGGAAATGGACTGGTGAAAAATTTTACCAAATGACCTGAATTACCTCAATTACCACATCGATAATTTCGCTTTCAATTCCTGGTGCGTTTCTACCTATATCCTGTTAAATCTGACTTCTGACTTCTGGCTTCTCAACATTCCCAATACTAAAACCGAACAGCAATCTGACGAGAAAAATTTTAAATTTGTATCAATCCCCCAATTGGGTATGTAAACCGAAAGCACGTTCCGTCAGATAGTACAGATGAAAAAATTTCTCAACAAATACCGCGGCACCACTACCCGCGCCCGGTTTTGGGATTACGGATGGAATGCGGCCTATTTTGTAACCATATGCACCAGGGACCGGGAATGTTTTTTCGGGGATGTGGTGGATGGTCGCATGGAATTATCCCCCATCGGGCATATAGCCAATTCGTGTTGGCACGAAATACCCAAACATTTTCCGTTTGTGGTATTGGGGGCGCATGTCATCATGCCCGACCATGTGCATGGCATTATTATCATCAACAAACCCGATGATGGACGCAATCATGGACAGATGGTCGGGGCGCATGTAGGGAACCCTGTCAGGGGCGCAAAATTTTGCGCCCCTGACAGGTACCCCAAAAATCAATTTGGGCCACAATCACAAAATCTGGCATCCATCATTCGCGGGTTTAAAATTGGCGTCACCAAAAATGCCCGACAAATCAACCCCCATTTTGCATGGCAACCCCGTTATCACGACCACATTATCAGAAACGAAAAATCGTTTTATAACATTTCAAGATACATCATTAACAATCCGGGGAAATGGGCTCGGGATAAATCCCGATAATTTTTATGTCACCATATACCCTACGTTTTTTCTCAACAAATACCGCGGCACCACTACCCGCGCCCGGTTTTGGGATTATGGATGGAATGCGGCCTATTTTGTGACCATTTGCACCAGGAACCGGGAATGTTTTTTCGGGGATGTGTTAGACGGTCGGATGGAATTATCCCCCATCGGGCATATTGCCAATTCGTGTTGGCACGAAATACCCAAACATTTTCCGTTTGTGGTATTGGGGGCGCATGTCATCATTCCCGACCATGTGCATGGAATTATTATCATCAACAAACCCGATGATGGGCGTAATCATGGACAGATGGTCGGGGCGCATGTAGGGGACGCGGTCAGGGTCGCAAAATTTTGCGAACCTGACATGTACCCCCAAAACGCCCCTAAAAATCAATTTGGGCCACAATCACAAAATCTGGCATCCATCATTCGGGGTTTTAAAATTGGCGTCACAAAAAATGCCCGACAAATCAACCCCCATTTTGCATGGCAACCTCGCTATCACGACTACATTATCAGAAACGAAAAATCGTTTTATAACATTTCGAAATACATCATAAACAACCCATTAAAATGGTCAGGAAATAAATTTCATCCTTGACCCGAATTACCTCATATACCACATCAATAATTTCGCCTTCAATTCCTGGTTCATTTCTATCTATTTCTATTTTATATCTATTTATATCCTGTTATATCTGGCTTCTGGCCTCTGGCCTCCGGCTTCCGGCATTCCTCAAACGCCAAACAGCCTATCTGCCTTTGTAAGTTTTTCCGAAAATTGTGTAAAACAAAACCGGGTTTCAGGGGTTATTTTTGTGTTTGGTATAACGGCCGAATTGAAATTCAGTTCTTTGGCCCGTCGGGGGGAATAGTCTTTAACGCTTCCCTCAAATACAAATTATTACAAGAAACGAAATGCTTAGAGCGGTTACAAATATGGTTATAACCTTCCTGTTGCTCATCTCGACAACGGGCCTGGCTGTTTCTAAGCATTATTGTGGTCAACAACTGAAGTCGGTTGAGCTGAAACCGGTGGTTGCGGCCTGCTGCGACGAAGGCTCGTGCTGCCACACCGAGACGCAGTTTTTCCGTGTAGACGATGATTTTTTGATGGGCCACACAACCGGGGAACCAGAAAATTTTCATTTCACCGACATTGTTTTACCGTCTCCGATCGATGTGGTAAAACCTTTTGCTACCTTAAGCACGGATACTTCAATAAACTATTCCGATCCGCCGCCATTAGTCACCACCCTCCGCCGATTGGCATTGGTACAAACCTATCTGTTGTGATGCCTCATATGCATAGGCAGGAAGGGGATTTAGTCAATAGTCAATTAGCGATTAGTTAATTAGTGATTAGTCATTAGTGGACAGTGCGAAGTAAAAAGAGTTTAGTTTATTTCAGCTTTCCGGTTAATAGATTAGTCCGGTCACTGTAGATAAAAACCCGGAGGTAAGAAAATAGAAATCAGATACCCGGATAAATAAACTACCTATATCAATTTATTTCTATCTATTTCCATTGTATATCAAAAAATCAATTTTCTGGTTTCCGGCTTCTGGCTTCCGGCCTCTGCCCGTGCCTTTTAGGTATAAAATTCTTAATGTGATAAACTTTCCTGGTTAAATTGGTTTCGTTTCAAAAACTACAACATGCTTAACAGAATAATAAAATACTTTCTGGAGAATAAGCTGGTCACCACCCTGGTGCTTATAGGCCTGGTTGTTTGGGGTATCTCCACCTCACCGTTTGGGTGGGACCTTGGCCCGCTGCCCTCCGATCCGGTTCCGGTGGATGCCATTCCCGATATTGGGGAGAACCAGCAAATTGTATTCACCGAGTGGAAAGGTCGCTCGCCTCAGGACATTGAGGACCAAATCACCTACCCACTCACCACCTATCTGTTGGGTATCCCCGGCGTTAAGAGCATCCGCAGCTCATCGATGTTTGGCTTTTCGAGCATCTACATCATCTTTAAGGAGGATATAGAGTTTTACTGGTCGCGCTCACGCATACTGGAGCGTCTCAGCTCTATACCTGCGGGATTGTTGCCCCGGGGGGTGCAACCCACCCTGGGACCCGACGCCACCGCTTTGGGCCAGGTGTTCTGGTACACCATCGAAGGACGTGACAACGAGGGTAATCCCACCGGGGGGTGGGACCTTCAGGAGATTCGGACGGTACAGGATTTCTACGTCAAATATGGTCTTAACGCCGCCGAAGGCGTGGCCGAAGTGGCCTCGGCAGGAGGATTCGTCAAAGAGTACCAGATCGATGTGGATCCTTCGGCACTGAAAGCTTACAACATACCGCTGAAAAAGATTGTTGCTGCGGTAAAAAACTCGAACCGCGACGCCGGCGCACAAACCATGGAAATCAACCAGGCCGAATATCTGGTGCGCGGGCTCGGAACCATCAAAAGCCTTAAAGATATAGAAGAGACGGTAGTAGAGGTTCACAACCATGTGCCCATACGCCTGAAAGATGTGGCCACCGTCACTGTAGGTCCGGCCACGCGGCGAGGGGCTCTCGACAAAGACGGCGCCGAAGTGGTTGGGGGTGTAGTGGTGGCCCGCTATGGTGCAAACCCGCTGGAGGTTATTGAAAACATCAAGGAGAAAATAAAAGAGATCAATCCCGGCCTACCCCGTAAGGTGCTGGCCGACGGAACCGAAAGTCAGCTGACCATAGTGCCCTTCTACGACCGATCGGAACTCATCTACGAAACGCTGGGAACGCTGGAATCGGCCCTTTCCCTTCAGATACTCATCACCATACTGGTAATCGTTGTAATGATATACAACCTCAGAGCGTCGGTGATGATCTCGGCCCTGCTGCCCATAGCCGTGCTGATGGTCTTCATTGCCATGCGTTATTTTGGTGTTACAGCCAACATAGTGGCGCTGTCGGGCATTGCCATCGCCATCGGCACCATGGTCGATCTGGGGATCATCCTTTCCGAAAACATCGTCAAGCGCATGGAAGAAGCATCGCCCGATGAAAAACTCATCAACACCATATATAAGGGTGCCTCGGAAGTCTCCTCCGCCATTCTGACGGCCGTATCGACCACCATCGTCAGCTTCATACCCGTTTTTACCATGCAGGGTGCCGAAGGAAAGCTGTTTGGACCATTGGCCTTCACCAAGACGTTTGCTTTGGTAGCCGCATTGCTGGTATCACTGATGATTCTTCCCACGCTGGCCCACTGGTTTTTCGGGATTCGTTCGGGCAGTCGCAAAGTGGCGGTATGGGGAAACGGACTATTGACAGTAACAGGTCTTACCGCTCTGATCACAGGTTACACCTGGGGCGGAACCATACTGCTGCTCTTTGGTCTCACGGGGTTAGGAAAACTATTTTTCAAATTACCCGATGCCGGGACAAAAAGATGGTACCATTGGGTTATTCATCATTCCGCCCTAATCATATCTGTCATTGCGGTGCTTTGGCTGCTGGCCGGCTACTGGCTGCCGCTGGGACCGGGGAAAAGCACGCTTCTCAACACATTGTTTGTGGTATTAATCGTTGGGCTGGTTCTGGGTTTCTTTATCTTGTTGGAACGGTTTTACAAGCCTGTATTGCAATGGGCCCTGGAACACAAAGCGGGGTTTCTGACAATTCCCGCCACGCTGGTGGTGGCCGGGGTGGTCATCTGGCTTGGCTTCAGCACCGTTTTTGGCTTTGTGGCCAAAGGCTTCGACACCATTGGTTGGAATATACGTCCCACCAAAGTATGGTCGACGCTAACACATACCTTCCCCGGCATAGGGAAAGAGTTTATGCCGTCCCTCGACGAAGGCAGCTTCCTGCTGATGCCTACATCGATGCCCCACTCGGGCATGGCCTATAACCTGAAAGTACTGGCACAGCTCGACATGCTGGTAAGCGCTATCCCGGAGGTGGAGCTGGCCGTCGGAAAACTGGGAAGGGTTGAATCGGCCCTTGACCCGGCACCCGTATCCATGTTCGAAAACATCATCCAGTATAAATCCGAATATGCGCTGGATGAGCGTGGCCGGCGCATGCGGTTCCGGACCGACAACCGAGGTCGCTTCATCACCCAAAAGGGGGATACCCTGACCAATGATGAAGCACTGGAACAAGGGATTGGAAAAGATGACCTGATACCCGATGACGACGGCCTCTATTTCCGCAACTGGAGAAAACAGATTCAAAGTCCTGACGACATCTGGAACGAGATTGTGAAAGCCACACAAATACCGGGGGTTACCTCGGCACCAAAGCTGCAGCCCATCGAAACGCGTCTGGTGATGCTGCAAACCGGCATGCGGGCACCCATGGGCATCAAGGTTTATGGTCCCGACCTTAAAACCATCGAAGCCTTTGGTATGGAACTGGAAAAAATACTGAAAGAGGTGCCGTCGGTCAAAGCCGAATCGGTATTTGCCGACCGCGTAATCGGGAAACCCTACCTTCACCTAAACATCAACAGGACGGAAATCGGGCGTTACGGTCTGAGCGTGGAGGATGTGCTGCAAACCATCGAAACGGCCATAGGAGGCATGCCCCTCACCTATACCATCGAAGGGCGTGAACGCTACCCGGTGAGGGTAAGATATCCGCGTGAACTCAGAGGAGACCCTCAGGCAATGGAAAACATACTGTTTGCCACCCCATCCGGGGAACAGATTCCTCTAACACAATTGGTATCCATCGAATATGTACGTGGACCCCAGGTAATTAAAAGCGAAGACACATTTCTGACCGGCTATGTACTCTTCGATAAGCGCGATGGATATGCCGAGGTAAATGTGGTGAGCGATGCACAAAAAGCCATTCAGGCGAGAATTGAGGATGGAAGTCTCACCGTCCCGGCGGGCGTCAGCTATAGGTTTTCGGGCAATTACGAAAATCAGGTGAGAGCCGAAAAGCGACTGTCGGTCATTGTCCCTCTGGTGCTGGTTATAGTTTTTCTGATTCTTTATTTTCAGTTTAAATCGATATCCACCTCTCTGATGATCTTCAGCGGCATTGCCATGGCTTTCAGCGGAGGATTCATTCTGTTATGGCTTTACGGCCAGGGCTGGTTTGCCGACTTTTCCCTCTTCGGAACCTCCATGCGCGATTTGTTTCAGGTAGATACAGTTAACCTGAGCGTGGCGGTATGGGTAGGCTTCATTGCCTTGTTCGGACTGGCCACCGACGACGGCGTGCTGATGGGTACCTATCTGGATCAGAGCTTCCGGAAACAGCGTCCTTCCACCATCGGGGAGATCCGCCAGGCGGTGCTGGATGGTGCCTCCCGCCGTATCCGCCCGGCCGTGATGACATCGGCTACCACCATCATAGCGCTGTTGCCTGTGCTCACTTCCACCGGTAAAGGTTCTGACATCATGGTCCCCATGGCCATCCCTTCATTTGGCGGCATGCTGGCCGCTACCATCACCTGCTTTGTGGTACCGGTACTTTACTGTTGGAGGGAAGAAAGCAGAAGACAGAAAGCAGAGGCCAGAAGTCAGAGGTCAGAAGCTAGAGGCCAGATAACTTAAATTCTTCAGACTTCCTGCATCAAAAATGTCGCAAAATTTTAATTTGTCATATATTTATTATCAACACATTAAAAGCAAATACACCCTTAAAACCTTGTTAAATGATAAAATCATACAACGATTTGAAGGTATATAAAAGGTCATTCAAATTAGCTATGGATATTTTTCATATGACCAGGGAATTTCCAAAGGAAGAGCAATATTCTCTGACTTCTCAGATTATAAGATCTTCCAGGTCAATAAGCGCAAATATTTCGGAAGGATGGTCCAAACGTGCCTATGAATTGGTTTTCAAGCAACATCTAATCAATGCATTAGGATCTTGTTCCGAAACCGAAACATGGATTGCCTTCGCAAAGGAATGCCATTACATTGATAATGACACTTATAATCATTTTATCTGTGAGTTAAAAGAAATTGGGAAGATGCTCATCAAGTTACACAAAAACTGGATAACCCATGAAAAATAGAATCAACAGCATAACAATAAGATCCTTAATTACAAAAAGTTTTTATTATACTTCAACTCGTATAGGATTTGAATCTGCTATCCGTTTTCTGACTTCTGGCTTCTGGCCTCTGGCTTCCAAACACCGCATCACGATGATATATGGCTTCATTATGGTCATGGCAGCCTTTGATGTCCAGAGCCAACCCCTCGACTCCCTTTTCGTCCTTGCTGCCCAAAGCAATCCTGACGTTCAGTCCAAATACAAAGCATTTGAAGCAGCGATGCAGAGGATCCCTCAGGTGAAGGGATTTCCCGACCCTACCTTGTCGTTGGGATATTTTTTGTCGCCTGTGGAGACTCGTCTGGGGCCGCAGGAGGTCAAGATTTCGCTTTCGCAGATGCTGCCCTGGTTTGGCACGCTTAAAGCAAAGGAAAAGGTAGCTTCACTGGCGGCCGAAGCGCGCTTTCAGGATTTTATGGATGCCCGCAACCGGCTCTATTACCACGTTGCAGACGCCTATTACGCCATTGCCAAAATAAAAGAGTGGACACGCATCGAAAGAGAGAACGTCAACCTGTTGAAATCGTGGAAAGAGCTCGCCACCCGGAACTATGAGAATGGTGACGGCGACATGGTGGATGTCCTGAGAGCAGACCTTCACCTAAAAGAGTCGGCCACCAATCTGGAAATTCTCAGTCGGGAAGAGCGCCCCCTCCTGGCCCGTCTCAATCAATTACTCAACAGACCTTTGCAGGAACCGGTGGTGACCGATACCCTGAAAATGTTTGACGATGCTTTGACGCCACTCAGCAGAGATTCGCTTCTCCTGCTCCATCCGGCGCTTCAAAAACTCGAGCTGATGGAACAATCGTCCAAAGCAGAGGAAGCGGTAGCCCGCAAAAACGGATTGCCCAGGCCAGGCATCGGCATCGACTATGTGGTGGTGGGTAACCCCTCCGGCCTCCAGGTAGATAACGGAGGCAAGGATATTATCATGCCCATGGTATCAATCTCACTGCCCATATACCGAAAAAAGTACAAAGCTGCTGTCCGTGAGGCACAATTAAACCGGGAAAGCCTCGCCCTGCAAAAAGAGGCAGCAACCAATAATCTGCTATCCCTCTACGAAGAGGTATGGTTCACCATTCAAAAACAGGAACAGCTCATCCAATTGTATGACGAACAGATAAGAGAATCCCGTCAGGCACTCAAACTTTTAACCACCGCCTATGCCAACGCGGGTAAAGACTTCGATGAAGTATTGAGTATGCAACAAAACCTCCTGAAATATGAAAAAAACAGAGCAGAAGCCATAAGCCGGTACAACACCGCACTGGCCCGATTAAGATATGTCACAGGAAGGTAGCCCCCCCTGTAAAGCTGCACAATTTATGGGGCTCTAAAATGCATCTCAACAGAATCACAATACAAACACCAAACACCATGAAAACAGATAAGAAAAACCTCATCACCATAGCAATCGCCGTAACCGTCGGCCTTTTCATCGGTTGGATACGCTTTGGTACTTCCACCAAAAAGGAAGAAACAGAACCATCGTCAACCATAGCCGCCGAACATCATCACGAAGGTGAAGAAACCATCTGGACCTGCTCCATGCACCCCCAGATCCGGCAATCCGAGCCGGGCGACTGCCCCATCTGCGGCATGGACCTCATCCCCCTGGAAAAAGAGGAAAGCAGCGATGACCCGCGGGAGATACGAATGTCACCCGCCGCCATGAAACTGGCAGAGGTCCGGACCCAAACAGCAAAAAAAATGAAGCCGGTAAAAGAGATTCGTCTTAACGGTAAAGTGGCGTTGGATGAACGCCAGGTCTTTTCACAAGTGTCGCACCTTGGGGGACGCATCGAAGCATTGAAGGTAAGCTTTACCGGTCAATACGTAACCAAAGGAACCACGCTGGCCTATCTCTATTCGCCCGAACTGGTGTCGGCACAGGAAGAGTTGCTGGAGGCAGAACGCCGGAAAGAGGAACAGCCCGGCCTTTACAGGGCAGCACGCGAAAAGCTAAAAAACCGGAAACTCACCGATGAGCAGATCAACGATATCATTGCTGCCGGAACGCCGCAGCAGCAATTTCCCATCCTGGCCGATGCTTCGGGATATGTAACCCAAAAGCTGGTGAATCAGGGTGATTATGTCAAAGCAGGCCAACCCATCTACACCATTGCCAACCTGTCTACACTATGGGTAATGTTTGAGGTTTACGAGAAAGATATAACCTGGTTAAAGCCGGGAGATAAGGTTGTTTTTACGACTGCCTCCCATCCCGGAAAAACCTTTCATGGCACCATTTCTTACATCGATCCCCTCATTGATGCCCAAACGCGGGTTACCAGGGCTCGTGTGGAACTCCCCAACCCGGAACTGGCACTCAAACCCGGAATGTTTGTTACGGGTGTTGCAGAAGCCTTACTCCCCGACAGGGAAGAACGTATTGTGGTGCCAAAATCTGCAGTGATGTGGACCGGCAAGCGGTCGGTGGTATATGTGAAAAAGACGGATGATGACTTTGTTCGCTTTGCTATGCGGGAGGTAGTGTTGGGTCCCGACCTGGGCAGCAGCTACATCGTAGAGGAGGGACTGATGCCGGGCGAAGAGATTGCGGTCAACGGAACATTCAGCATCGATGCGGCAGCACAATTGGCGGGTAAACACAGCATGATGAATCCCCGGGGAGGAAAAGCTGACTCCGGACCTGACCATGGAAACATGGCTTCCGACCAGATGGCAAACAGGAACCGTAACCATCAGAAGGAAGACATTAATTTAGACGACAACTATAAGACACCCCAACAATTTAAAAAGCAGCTTACCGATTTTTTTAATCAATACATAAAAATGAAGGATGCCATGGTTGCATCGGATGCCTCAAAAACAGCTTCCGAAGCCCGGGAAACACTAAAGGCTCTCGAAAAAACCGACATGTCGTTACTGGAGGGGGAAGCTCATATTTTCTGGATACAGAACCTTGACACCATGAAAAAGGCACTGCAAGTTATCAGTCAATCAAAAGAGATAGATATCCAGCGAGAGGCTTTTGTGGATTTTAATCCAATACTATACCGGAAAATCAAAGCATTGGGTCTGGACGGAGAAACCGTTTACTACCAGTTTTGCCCCATGGCCAATGACGATCAGGGCGCATTCTGGCTGAGCAATGAGGAAAATATTCGCAATCCCTATTTTGGCGATATGATGCTGGAGTGTGGCGAGGTGAAAGACAAATTGGACTTTTAAAACGGAAGGTATTACATTGCATCAAAACAATCTATATCACAAAACGTTACACTTAGCAGGCAGATTCATTGCAAAATCCGAAGATGGTGGTCAGACCCACCCAATATACACGATAAGTCAATCAATTATTAATCATTAAAAACAAAATACCATGAAACGAATAATGTTAAGTTTGTTAACTCTGTTGCTGATAGCGCCGATGGCTATGTTTGCACAAAGCAAAACAGAAAAGTTTGAAGTCAAAGGCCAGTGTGGCATGTGCGAAAAAAGAATCGAAAAAGCTGCCAAATCGGTAGAAGGTGTCACTTCGGCCGACTGGAATTTAGAGACCAAGATGCTGGTTGTGACCTTTGATGACACCAAAACTCAATTGGACAATATTCAAAAGGCCATCGCCAAAGCAGGTCATGACAACGGAAAACATAAAGCACCGGATGAAGTTTATGACAAACTTCCGGGATGTTGCAAATATGACCGTTCGGATGTAAAGAAGGAATAAGTTAGTCCGAAAAAACATTAAGATTCAGCGAATAGCCGTCCACATTAATTGGGCGGCTTTTTTTGGGCACCTTCTCAAACGTTTAATGGCCTTCGGTTATCTAAGAATCTGAGCTTATCTGATACTATTCAAATAAACTTCCAACATTGTATATCCATCATCCGATATTTTGTTCCTATCCGCGTCATTAAAGGGGTCAAGCCCATTTTCCACTTCCCAATCATCGGGCATCCCATCATGATCTGAATCTTTAGGTGGTGTAAGGCTGTTAAGGACAGGCCATCCTCCAACATCCCTTTGAGAATCGATAATCCCACATTTCTTTTCCAAATCCAAAACTTTATGTCTCTTTTTATAAGAAGTACCTTCAAATGTGGCATAGCCATTTCTAACCTCATCAATAATACGACAGTCTACCACGTCTCGTTTAGGTAAGACGGCCCCCACATACTCAAGTACTAATTCATATGCTTCCTCCGCCGTTTGTTGACTTATGGGCATAGAAGGCCATGGTTCTTGAAGTCTTATCTTATCCAATGCAATAGAAGTTTGCACGCCACCGTTCCAGTTATCAATAGTCACCTGTTCATTGCCCACAACTACATTTTCGGCAATATACCATTTTCCAAAATCGGTATCACTTCTGGCAGAAGGACTGGCTATTCTATACATTACTTTTCCCGGTTGAGTTGCCGGACCAGGTTTGAAGTAATTAGCCACTATATTGAAAACTGAAAAATTGAATTTTTCTTTTCCAAATTGTTGTTTTTCTCCGCCATAACAACTGTTATACCCCCAATTATATATTACATTGTTTCGAAAGTCGGTATAACCGGAGCCCGAAGCCATCCTGGGATTACGGCTTGAATGGTGCGCCAACAGGTTATGGTGATAGCTGCCGTAGTTACTTCCCCAGATACCACCAAATCCATGTGATCCTTTTTTATGATTGGAACCACTCAGGCTTTCAGCAATCAGACACCACTGAACGGTAATACTATCGCAATGATATACCGACAGGCATTCATCCACGCTCCAACTGGTTGAGATATGATCTAATATGACATGTTTGGTGTACCTGCTTGATACAGCATCATAATCCTCTCCCGATTCATCACCCAAGCGCACCCGCATATAGCGAATAACTACATGATCTGCCTCAATGATTATGGGATACCTTCGGATACATATACCATCTCCCGGGGCCGTCTGCCCTGCAATGGTAATATAAGGGTGTTTAATTCGAAGAGGACTTTCCAACACAATAGTTCCCGAAACCCTAAATACAACCGTTCTCGGTTCTTTCGCTTCAACGGCAGCCCTTAAACTACCTTCTCCCCTGTCATTTAAATTCGTCACTTCGTAAACAACGCCTCCCCGTCCGCCTTTTGCGTATTTCCCATATCCTTCGGCTGTAGGAAAGGCCAATTGTTGTGCTTCACAATTTATTACTAGAATAATTGAGAGAAAACATAATATACTTTTCATCCTAAAAACTAGTTTTGTTATTGATCTCATAGAACTCGCATGCTGGAACATTTTTTTCAGGTTCTTTTTAATACAATGGTTGTCATGCTCGTTTCAAAAAGTAAGTTTAGAAACCAACCGTTGCAATGATAAAAGGAGCCATTTACCACCACAAGCATTAAAATTCATTGTTTGTATCGTTTTTTGTATTGTGAAGGCGACAATCCAAATTTACTGCGAAAACAACGACTAAAATAGCCGGCATCATTCATTCCCACCATAAATGCCACCTGGCTGATACTATAGTCTCCCATTTTAATTAACTGAGCGGCCCTTTTCATTCGCATGTCACGAATAAATTCGATAGGTGCCATCCCGGTCAAAGTTTTAAGCTTTTTGGAAAATACACTTCGGCTTACCCCCATTTCCGCCACCAGATTTTCCACCACCAATTCATTATTGTCCATATTTTTTTCCATAAAACGGATCAATTTGCGGATGAATTCATCATCCATTGAAGTAACCTGCGGTTGAGAGGGTTCAATTTGGATGGGCTCCTCCTTTCCATTCATATTTTCCCGAAACACCATTTGTAACTGTCTTTGGCGTTGTAACAGGTTTTGCACACGAGCCATGAGATATGAGGTGCTGAAAGGTTTCGTGATATAAGCATCTGCCCCTTTTCCCAATCCCTGCAACTTACTCTCCAAATTGGTACGGGCTGTAAGGATGATAAAAGGAATATGAGAAGTCTCTATATCCTGCCGGATACGCTGAAGCAAGGTAACACCATCCATAACAGGCATCATAAGATCACTAATAATAAGATCAGGTTGATTCTCTTTGGCCTTTTTCCTTGCCTCGGCACCATTGCAGGCTTCGATGACATGGTAGGATTTGACAAGTGAATCCTTAATAAAATTGCGTACTTCCCGGTTATCTTCCACTAGGAGTACCGAACTCAATTCGGAGCAAACATGGTCGGCCTCCTTTTCCGAGGAATTGATTGCAATATCGTCACAAGATTGGTTGGCCTCAGCATTAGACCAAAAAAACTTAGAGGTATTCATTATCTGTACCTCTGCAGAGAAATGATCCAGCCCTTTTCGGAATAAGAGCCGGAACTCTGTTCCCTCTCCGGGAGTACTATTAACCAAAATACGCCCATGATGCATCTCCACAAACTCTTTAACAACGGCCAGACCAATACCACTACTGGACTGGAAGGACGTTTTTCTCAGAGAACCGTTTTCAAAGCGTTCAAATAAGCGATTCATAACTTCCGGTGAAATTCCCTTCCCATCGTCACAAATGGCAATTACAACCTGATTCTCCGCTTCATCAATGCAGACCGTTATTCGATGGCCGTTGTCAATATATTTAAACGCATTGGATAACAGGTTAAAAATAATCTTTTCAAATTTGTCTACATCTACCCACAAATAGGCATTTTGCAACCGATTTTCAAGGGTAAAAATAATCTTCTGATCAATGGCTCTGAACCGAAAATGATCCATCACCCTTTTGACCAATGGTGCGACATCTATTTGCTCCACCATGAGCTTCATCTTCTTATGATGGATTTTTACAAAATCCAGAACCTGATCAATAAGCCGTAACATCCTGTCACTATTCTTTTTGATGACATAAAGGCGCTCTTTGGTAGTAACAGACAAATCATTTTGCTTTAGTACTTCTTCCAAAGGACCGTTGATCAGTGTCAGGGGCGTTCTTAACTCATGCGAAACATTGGTAAAGAAATCGAGCTTCATTTGGGCCAACTGATGTTCTAATTCGGCTTTATGTCTTAAACGAAGGATGGTCGTCAACACAAAACCGCCCCAAAATACAATGGCCAAAAACAAAACAATATAAATGACATATGCCCAAGTAGTAACCCAAAAAGAAGGACGAATAATTAAAGGCAGGCAGCGTTCATTATCGACCCACACGCCGTCACTGTTGGTCGATCGGACTTTAAAGAGATATTCCCCATGTTGGATATTAGTATAGGTAACCCCTCTTTGGTGGTCTATGTATCTCCATTCTGCATCGAAACCCTCCAGCTTAACAGCATATTTCACAAATTGAGGATACTTCATGTCGAGAGCTGCAAAACCGATGGAAAAAATATTCTGTGAATGTTTCAATACGATTTTATCCACCACATCAATGGGTTTAGGCAGAGGACTCCCTTCGCCGACCTCTACTATTCGGTTAAAAAGACGAAACTCAGTAAATCTAAGGGGAGGAACAAATGAGCTTTTAGATAACATGTCGGGATGAAACCATAGCACCCCCTGTTGACTTCCAAACCATAATTTACCTTTACTATCCTTAATATGCGCGGCCTCAGAAAACCTAATTTCATAAAAATAATTCGCTTTATTGTAGTTTTGAAAAGTTTTTGATTGCGGATTAAAGCGGGAAAGTCCATTTTCAGTTGTGATCCAGATGTTTCCCTTACTGTCTTCCTGTAAGGCCAGCAAAACATCTGAGGGTAAGCCATTTTTCACAGTAAAATGTTCAAAAAGAGGTATCGAATCCTCCGAGAACTCCACCAGCCGATTCAATCCTCCGCCGAAAGTAGCAAAGTAAAGGTCGCCATTGGAAGCCCACAGAATATCGTGGACATCGTTATTACTCAGGCAGCTTGAATCTCCGGGGATATAGGTAAAATGGTTAAAAACAAGATTTTCTCCCTTTTCAAAGTTAGCATCAAACATAACCACTCCCTTGGTAGTAGCCGCCCATATCTTATTTTGAGGGCCATAGGTAATAAAACGCACCCTAAAACTCTCATCTATGGGATAATTTCTGAAATGATTCCTATAGTTGATGAATTTCAATTTGTGATCTGGCTGATAAGGTTTTTCAACTAAATTAATACCTCCTCCAAGGGTAGCAATCCACAAGCGTTCCTGGGCATCCTCGAAAATATGATAGACATTATTGTTGCTCAAGCTATAAAGATCTTCTTCTCTGTTTTTATAATGAAAAAGAGAATAAGCAAACTCTTTGGTATCAGTACCAGGAACCGCCATAATTAGTCCCTCCCCTTTGGTGCCGATCCACATAACCCCATTTCTACCTGGAACCAATGAATAAGCCGGAGCGTCGAAATAACGTTTTTTTTCATGAAGTTTTCCATCCATTCCCAGAAAACCTAACAAACGGAGGTTGGAATCATAAATCAATATTTCATTGGATTTAGTGGCGATCCAAATGCGCCCCTGATGATCTTCGGCAACGGCTCTGACATGATTATCATTAATATTATCGGGCGACTGATTAGGAATCAAAAAATTGAAATTCCCATGTGGGAAAACAAATTTTTCCAGTCCTTTGGCACGCGTACTCATCCATAAATTACCCTGATAGTCGGAATACATAGAATGCAATCGATCGGAAATGTGCATAGATTTCTTTTTACTGCCAAAGAAGGGAACTAACTGGTCATTTTTCCGATCAAAATAGAAAATGCCTCCTCCCAAAGGATGAATCCATAACGTTTGATTAATATCTTCATGCGCCATAAAATTGGGGTTATCCGCATCACTCACAAAATGGCCCTTTAAATCGTAATAAGAAATTTGACCGGTTAATTTATTGAATCTGGCAAGGCTGTCGATATCCTGCTGAATCCAAACGTCCCCATGGCTGTCCTGGTAAGTAAAAAGTATATCATCACTCTTCAGTTTATTTCTGGACTTTGTAGAGAAATAAACAAATCTTTTTTCATGATTTCCATTGAAAACGAAAAGACCATCGTTATCGGTAGCAATCAAGCATTCTTTATGGCTAAGTAAATGCAATGCTATTATTTTGGCCTTAGAAGGTAATTTTAGAAAAGAGAATTGTTGTTTGTTTTTATCGTAAATACAAATATTTCCTTTATCGGCACCGAACCAGATCTCCTCACCGAAATCGGCAGCAACAAAAAAGGCCATTGGTTGCTGCCCGATTTGAGAATTTTGAACAAAAAACAATTGTGGAATAGTATCTTGGTTAGAAGTAATTCTTCCTATTCCGTTGTTTGTGAGTATCCACTCATTCCCCCCGTTATCTTGAAAAACATCATGAACCTTGTTGGTGGCAAGATTTTTTCTTGTCAGGGAATAAGGATAAGCCACCATATTGAAAGAGCTGGTATCCGTAACAACACGAAAGGCCCCCCGGTCAGCAGTTAACAGCCAGGTAGCTCCCCCGGGAAGGGTTATTAATCTATCTATCCTGAAATCCTCATTCTCCAGACTGGGAACATTAGCAAATTCTTCCTTCATCGGATCGAACCGACAAACATTTTTCCCATAGGTCAATAACCAGATAAAGCCATATTTGTCCTCAGCTATATAGTCGATCCGACTGCTGGAAATATCAACTTCATCCCCTGGTTTAACTTTAAAATTGGAAAACTGATAACCATCAAAACGACTTAATCCATTCCAGGTTGCAAACCACATAAATCCCCGACGATCCTGCAAAATACTCGTAACGGCATTCTGAGACAATCCATCAACAGTTGTATAGTGCGTCCAATGATAATTTTCCTGCGAAAAAGAAAAAGCACCTGGAAGCAACCATAAGCACAAACAAAGAAAGCCAAATGACATTTGCCATTTGGTTTGAAAGTAAATTCCTTTCACACAATAGAATCGGGCATATATTTTAAAAAAACCGTTCACAACCGGATGATTTCACATCATTAAGGGAACCGGTACCAGGTTAAAATGAACAGACACAATTAGTGTTTAAGCTCCCCAGGTACCAGTATTCCCAAATAAACAGTACAGTAAAGATAATACTCAGAATTGATTATTGAATCCTTACTTCCGATTGATCTACCCGGCGACCGAATCTGATCAAGGCACGAATATCCTCATCACCCGATTGAGAAAAGTTAACTTTCCGGGTTTTTGCCCCCAATATGTAAATAGATTTTTCTTGTTGGGTCTTAAAGCGAAAGTCTTCCACATTAATGTTTTTCCCATTAAACATTATTAATGCCGGTCCTTTTTCTACCGTAACATGAACATTTTTTAACACAATACCATCGGCATCGATAACGGAAATACCCTTTACAGCTCGTAACAAGGCATTTTCCAACTGGACATTTTGCAGATTCATTTCGGGCAACCCCATAAAAAAAGCAGCATTACCAAAACCGTTGGCTCTAATGTTTTTCATAAAAATATTTCTAAAGGCAGGGGTCTCTTCGGTTACCGGTGCGGGTTCATTTTCCTGAATATCAGGAACACTATTACCTCCATCATCCAAAACGGGTGACTTTCCGCCATAAAAAAGATTGAACCGAATGGGTTCGGTAGGTATATCTATCATATCGATATTTGAGATATAGATGTTTTCAACCACACCTCCCCTTCCACGGGTGCTCTTAAACCGCAGTCCAACGTCGGTACCAATAAAGGTGCAGTTGGAAACATGAACATTTCTAACGCCACCCGACATTTCGCTGCCAATAACAAAACCTCCATGACCGTGATATACCACATTATTTTTTACCACCACATTTTCGGTAGGGACAGCACGTTTTCGGCCATCTTCATCTTTTCCGGATTTGAAACAAATGGCATCATCCCCTACATCAAAACTGTTATTATAGATTACCACATTTTTACAAGATTCCAGGTCTAACCCGTCGCCATTTTGTGAATACCAAGGATTGCGTACGGTCAAATTTCGGATGGTAACATCCTCGCACAAGAGTGGATGAATATTCCAGGCAGGCGAGTTCTGGAAGGTGGGCCCGTCTAACAAAACGCGTTTACACTCCTTAATGCTGACCATAACCGGACGGAGGAAATCTCTAATTTTTTCAAAATCTTCTTTTCTTTCCAAATCAGGGACATTGAAATTATCATGGCTATCACCGGCTTTTGACTTTTCTGAAGGATACCAGATCTGCCCGTCGTCACTGAGCACCCCTCCGGAATTAACCAGTTTCTTCCATTGGCTTTCCGTTAATTTACTTTTCTTAACCGGCCGCCAGGCATTGCCATTGCCGTCGAAAATACCTTTCCCTGTAAAGGCTATATTTTCGAGGTTATGGGCATGAATAGGGGACATGCACCTGAAAGTATTTAGTCCTTCGAAGATTGTTTCGATTAACGGATAATCCTCGAAGTCGGGGCTAAACCGCACCACAGCCCCTTGCTGAACATGAAGATCGATATTGCTTTTCATGATGATTGGCCCGGTCAGCCAAATCCCTCTGGGAACAATCACGCGACCTCCACCTTTCTCCGCAACATAATCAATAGCTTTTGCAAAAGCCTCACTGTTATCGGTAACGCCATCCCCTACTGCGCCAAAATCGACTATAGAGACCTTTAAATCAGAGAAAACAGGCTCTTTTACTCGGGGCATATCAAATTCCAGATCCTGGTAAATGAAATCTTCCGCCTCCTTAAAAGAATTACTGAATTCTTCCTTACAACCAAAATTGGCGGTGACAATAAAAAAGGTCACACCAGTTATTAAACAAATTCTACCAAAAACATCTCTGATTTTCATTACTGTAATTTTTTTAGACCATTAAAAACTAATTGAGCCACAGCCATAGCACCTTCCGGTTGGAAATGAGTATTATCTTTTTGCCCGTTCGGATAGGCTTCATATTTTCCTTCAGGAAGGTTCATAAAGTAGTGCTCGGTAACATATTCTCTACCAACACGGGAAAAATGTTCCATTGATAATTGGTTTAAATCAATGAATTTTACATTCATTTCATTGGCTACCTCTTTTACTGCTTCAGGATAATCGCCATGAACATTCACCAATCGACCATCGATCCAAGGGTAATTTCTGGCAACAGGGGTGAGTAAAACGGGAACACCTTTTTTTTGCCGGGTTTGAGATACAAACAACCGCAAAAACTCTTTGTATCCTTGAATGTTTACATGCCTTTCCGGCTTATTTTCAGCCGCATCATTGTGTCCAAATTGAATCAAAACCAAATCCCCGGGTTGGATATTCTCATAAACAAAACGCCATCGTCCTTCCTGAAAGAAAGTCCTGGTACTGCGTCCTCCCCTGGCCCTGTTTTCAACAATAATACTATCAGCAGGAATAATATTGGCCACTAAGGGGAGACTATCCTGTACGAAAAAATGTTGAAAAACCTGCCCCCATCCCGTAACGGGGAATCGTTTTGACAAGTAGTCCTCTTCCAAAGCATAATTAGCCATAGTAGAATCCCCTATTAACCAAATTTTTTTTATATCCTTCTTCTTGTTTCCTTCACTACAGCTACAAATAATTATAAAAACAAGAACAATTTTAAAAAGCGTTTTAAACCTGTTTTTCATAATCTCATCCATAAAAGCTGCTAACAAATAGCTTTCCCCGAAAACCTATCAATCTAAATCTAATTGATAGGTTCCACTCTGAACCAATCAATATCAACATTTCCTGCATCATTGATTATACCGTCGCGTACGGCAAAATAACCGATTTTAGCTCCGATCCAACGTCCTGGAACAGCCTGAAAATCTTCACCCACGACTTTAAATCGACGGCCGTTTTCACTGAATCCAAAACGACAAATGGCCCCATCATGCACTTCGATACGGAACCATATCGTATTGTTACTTATTTCTTGCTTAAAAAGCACTTCTTCGGCTCCCCCTTTTCGGGCATCCTTGCATCGAACCACTTTTATCCACAGTTTGTCGTTCTCCTGTTTTAAGGAAATATATTGATAAGAATCACCCATAACGATAAAACCGGCCTCTTCACCATTGAAACGATGGTTAAAAGTAACTTTGGTAGTAGCCCTAAACACAGGTGCGGGGAATTTTTGCAATAGCATATTGGGGACGTCCCATAGGTTAGTAGCATTTTCGGGTCTTGGACGACAATTGAGTCGAAAGAACCCCAAATTACCGGAAGGATACCCGTAATTAATGTTAGGATTAGCATGCCACTGCCACTGGAGACCTGTGGTATAACCATTAAATTCATCGCTTTCGGGTGGTGTTATCACCGGCCAGTGAGTTTTAGTCACAGGTTTTTTAAACGAAGAAACGGGCTCACCCACGCCATTTCCGTCGAAGTCTTGTCCTAAAAGAGGCCAACCTTTTTCCCACCTCATAGGTTGCAGGTGAAGTATTCGACCGTAAGCCCCTTTGTCCTGAAAATGAATAAACCAAAATTCACCCATAGGGGTTTCGACCCAACCTCCCTGATGAGGCCCATTGATATCGGTAGAACCTTGCTCCAACACCCGTCTAAATTCATAAGGTCCAAAAGGATTTTTGGAACGCAAAGCGAGCTGCCACCCATGCGAAACGCCTCCTGCCGGAGCAAAAATGTAATAATAACCGTTGAACTTATAAAATTTGGGTCCTTCCACCGTCGGGTTGTCAGGATGGCCATCGAATACCATAACCGGATCGCCGACTAAAGAGGTACCGTCGGGGGTCATTCCCTGAACCAGAAGTACCGATTTAACACCGGCCCGACTACCGGCAAAGGCATAAACCAAATAAGCCTTGCCATCCTCGTCCCAGAGGGGGCAAGGATCGATCAGGCCTTTTCCTTCTTTCACCAAAACAGGCTTTGTCCAGGGTCCTTTCGGATCGGATGATTTCAACATAAAAATGCCAAAATCAGGATCCCCATAATAGATGTAAAACTCTCCGTTATGGTAACGAATCGAAGGCGCCCATACTCCCTTTCCATGCTGAGGCTTTGAAAAGTGGTCCTCGGGGGACAAAGAATTAATGGCATAACCTATCAATGTCCAATTAACCAAATCTTTAGAATGAAGGATGGGCAAACCAGGGATACAATTAAAACTGGAAGCGGTCATATAAAAATCATCGCCCACCCTGCACAAATCCGGATCGGAATAGTCGGCATGGATTATCGGATTTTTGTAGGTCCCGTCTCCCTGGTCGGCTACCCATACTTTTGAAACATACTCTTCCTGGGCAAATATGGAAAGAATAGAAATCACCCAAACGAAAATAGTTGCAAAAAGATTCTTCATCATCAAAATAATTTTAAGCATTAAATAATTTTATATCCGTTATTTTATACTGCTTCCCTGAACAAAAGAATTTAAAACAAGGAAACCCCGGAATTAACATTAATCATTTCTAATTATTACAATTTTGGTGATGCATCCATAGTCAGTACATCCTTTTATATGTGTCAATAGAGTCTGAGGTTGGAAGCAAAAGCCCTGAGGTAAAAAAACAATTATTCGGGCCCACCAACAACATCGGCAGGTGTTAGCCACTCCCAATATTTCCAGTTGTCCTCACCACTTAAAATATTTTCAGGGGTATATTTCAAAGCTTCCTCATCGGTCAGCTGATGCGACCAAACTACCCGTTTTTCTGGGGCCGCACCCGGGCCGTAAGATTTATATTCGGCAAAAAATGCTGTTTTTTCTTTGTCCGGATCTCCCCAATTGTGCCAACCTTCCGGTTTTATGTGTTTTCCCATGAAACAATTAATAAACACTGCTTTGGCATATGGACGCCATGGACGTCCCAGATAAAAAGAGTTTTCGGGGGCATTGCCGGTGATCTTACAATTTATAAACACAAATCCGAATTCACGCTCCTGGTGGGTGGAAGCAGCCGTTATATAGCCGCGATCTTTACAAAAAATTTCGCAATCATCGAAAACGGCAGTACTCCAACCAAAAATAAAATCCACCGTACCTTCGATATAACAGCTTTTGTAATATTGACGGCTACCATCTCCATGTGGATAAAGGGTATCCTGGTTTCCCAGGAATCGACAGTTTTCAAACACCACGCGATCGCCGTCGATACGGACCGCCACAGCTTGTCCAACAGGTCCGGCCGAGTTTTCAAACGTAATATTACGGGCCACAAAACCGTCACCAAAAACAAAAAAGCTGGAAGAGCCGGTAGTTCCCATCTCTTCACCAAAACGATTTTTTTTGGAAGCATAATCATCGTGGGTGATAACGGTTTTATATTTATCTTCACCGATAAAAGTCACATTGGTTTTGGAAGCCGGCAATATTAACTTTTCATTATAGACCCCGTTTTTGATAAAAATAACGGTTCTTTTCTTTCTGAAATCCGGTACCGCATTGATCGCCTCCTGAAGGGTTAAAAAATCACCGGTTCCATCGGAGGCAACAATAAAATCGGAATCCTGTGACCGGATATCTTCTAACAATAAAAAGACCCAAATCAGAGCGAGGACTAGTTTAAGCAAAAAATTTCCCATGTTTCTATCTTCTCTTATTTCAATATTCAATGAGACAATTCACTAAGGTCAACACAGATGAGTTGTCCAGGAACGTCCCTATTTTTTCGTCCCAAACTCCCTATATTCTTAGCAAACATCAGGTCTTGGTAAGACTGTGCTCATTCCATTCTTCATCATTTTACCCAGAGAAATTCAGTTGTCATTTTAGTTATTAAAATGGCAATAATGATGTATCACTTCATCTTTCGGTACTTCTCCGCTTCCAAAGCAGCCATGATAAAGGGCCCAACAGCTTTGGGATCATTATTGCGAATCGGTTCGGAAATATAGTATTCAAAAGAGCCATCCCTATATGGGTCTCCCCCAAGGCCAGCCACCGAGCAGACATTGGTAATGGAGATGGTCCCATCCGACTCTTTCTGAATAAAGTTTTTCAGGATTCCCTTGTAGGCCTTCTCGGCCGAGGCAGAAAACGAATTGTCAATATATCCCTTATTAATGGCTTTAAACAAGAAATATGTAAACATAGAACTGGCGGACGACTCCAAATAATTACCCTGGCGATCGCCCAAATCAAGCACCTGATACCAAAGACCGGTATCGTGATCCTGATACTTCACGATTCCCCGGGCAACCCTATCTACCACAAACAATACACTGTCACGCCCCTTATGGTCTTCTGGAATAAAGTCCAAAACATCCACCAATGCCATAGCACACCATCCCATGGCTCGTCCCCAGAAATGAGGCGACAGTCCGGTAACCGGATCGGCCCATCTTTGTTGACGGCTTTCATCCCATCCATGATAAAAAAGACCGGTTTCTGAATCATAATGGTGTTTATTGACCAGCATGATCTGATGCACCACTTCATCAAAGAGTCCCGGTTCATTAAACTCCCGACCATAAAGCGCCAGAAATGGGGAACCCATGTAAAGGCCGTCGAGCCACATCTGATGGGGATATCTTTTTTTGTGCCAGAATCCACCTTCTGAGGTCCGTGGATGATTTTCCATTTGGCTTCTCAGTAACTTAATAGCTTTCAAATACTTTTCTTCTGGTTTTATATGATAAAGATTGATGAGAAAGCGTCCCGGACTCAGCCGGTCAATATTATAATCGGTGAGTTTGTAAGTAAGAATATTTCCGGATTCCTGCACCATAGTGTCAGCAAAGGCATTCACATAACCCCAATAACCTTTATCCTGGGTTTCATGATACAATGCAAGAAGGGCATTCATCATCAACCCATGGGTATATTCCCATTTGGGTTGCTTCCTGAAGTCGATTCTCCAGCCTTCGGGATTTCGCTTCATATCCGAATCAGCCATCTTAACCGCCATATATATTGGCTGTTTCTGTTTTTCTTGGCCAGGCGGGGAATATCTGCAAGAAATGAAAAAACTCGTTAAAGAAAACAGCAAAATTGTAATACAAGTATGGTTCATAAGTCTAAATTCAGCTTTACATATAGGAAAAAGATCATAAAACAGTTTTTGCAAATACATTACAAAAGCAATAACAATTTATTCTACAATCTTAATCAATTGAAAAACCATTCATGGGTTACAAATTGAGTTTTGAGGTGGGATATTTAGTCAAAAAGGAGGGAAAATGTATAAAATCCCGTAAATTTTACCACTTTATAAGTTCATTCAAGTAAATTTCCAAATTGGTATAGGTTTCACTTAGTTCATATTCCCAGCCATCGGAAATGCACAGGGGATTCAAACCATTGGCCTGTTCCCATTCATCAGGGATGCCATCCCAGTCGGTATCAGTAGGAGGTTCCTCTGACTTTAATTCGGGCCAACCACCAACATGTGCCTGAGTATCGATAATACCATTGACGCTACCGTTTCCGCCAGTCATAAAAGTGGCAGTTCCAGTTCGAACATCATGAACAATACGTGCATCAACCGTATCGCGTGATAAAGAAGCACCTGCCCTTTCCAACACCAATTCATAAGCTTTCTGGGCAGTATGAGTAGTAATCAATCCTGGATCGAGAGGCGAGTCGAGTTTCATGTTTCTTTTATCTGATTCAGGAATAGCTCCATACTTGCTATGAAACTGATTATAAACACCATAAGCCCAATTATCATTTGTAGCCCTTTCAGAACCGGCCATATAGTTTCCATCAATATAAAATTTACCCCAAATGCCGGTTGTAGCAAAGCCTTCCTCTGTTTCCAAATCGATGGCAATAATTCTCTCAGTTTTTGTAGTAGCAGGACCTGGTTTGTAGTAGCAGTTCACAATGTTGACATTCATCGCTTCGCCTCCATAACAACTGTTACCCTGCCAATTATAAATAACATTATTTCTCAGGTCTACCAGGTCGGTCAATGCAAAAGCGTCACCATTGATTTCACCTAACCTTGGATTCCGACTGTCGTGATGGGCCAGTAGGTTATGATGAAAAGATGCCTTTTTACCACCCCAAATTCCACCATATCCATGAGATCCTTTGTTGTGAACGGAGTTACGTAGACTCTCTGAAATAATGCACCACTGCATTGTAAAGTTCTCATTTTGATAAAAAGAGGCACATTCATCGGTAGACCAACTTATGGAACAATGGTCAACAATAATATTTTTGCGGAAACGCCCCCCCAGAGCATCTCCCTCCTGCTGTTCAGTATCTCCCATCCTAAATCTTAAGAAACGAATTATTACATTATCCGCATCCACGGTAACCGGATAATTTCTGAGGCAGATGCCATCGCCCGGTGCACTTTGACCAGCAATGGTAACGTCTCCATTGGTAATTTTCAAATCCCGTTGCAATTCAATGGTTCCTGAAACTTTAAACAAGATTGTTCGTGGTCCTTTGTTGGTCAGAGCCCATCGCAACGAGCCTTCACTGCCATCGTCCTTTAAGTTGGTCACAAAATAGACCCTTCCTCCCCGTCCTCCGGAAGTATAACAACCATGCCCTTCGGCGCCCGGAAATGCTATTGAGTTATCAACAGGTGCAGCATTAAAACTCAATGATTCAATATCAACAATCTTCAATCTACCCATAGCACTGTTCCCGTTGATATCGATCGCTTCCACGTTAACTTCCGATGTGGTTGTATTCATTTCAATAGTTTCATCAAAAACAAATTCCTGATGATCATCAAACGTATTAACTTCCTTAATTACTAGGCGATTACCCCCGTTAATCCGAATAAATCTGACTATTGCAAGATCTTTTTCGCTAACTATAGTCCCTTGCACCGGAGGAACAAAATGCTCCAAATCAGTTATCATTGTATCTCCTGCAGCAAATGAAATACTTATCAGGTCGTCTGAATAAGGATCTTTTTCGTCAAGATGGTCACTGTGACAGCTAAACAGAGAGAAGATCAAAAGGAACACTAACAAACATCTCATATTTTTGATATTTAGAAAAAAAGAATAGTACATATACCATTTCTATTAATCAAGGAAGTATCGCTACATCTTATGACATCTCAAATGATGAAGTCTTAACAATGAGAACCAAATCAGAGACCGCAAGGGGAGCGACACTAACTTTACCAAAAGGTTTAATTTCGGTTTAACATCTAACTTTTCTGCATAAGATATACTATACACAATCCATAGGTCCCATTACCACCATCTAGGATCACCTGCTCTGTTTTTCACGGGATTATAAATTAATGTATAATCGTTATTATTAGGATCCTCAAAAACAGAGTAAATGTCTTTTCCCAAATCGGTGGCTTCGATGGGATACATTTCTGTCAACGTTTCAGCATTGACATCCCAAGCCAAATCACTGGTTTTATAATTCTGCAAAAGGGCTAAGGAAGAAGCATTACTTCTTAAGCCACGCACGGTTACATCATCTCCCCATGCTTTTCCAAACAGACAATTGTTAATTTTAATACCATCTTCAAAGGTTTTTTTATCCAAATCAAAGAAGTATCTTCCCCCTACAGGAGCGAAACAGGTTGTTACATACTCAACAGTTAAAGATTTAGGTTGCAGATTAGTTTTCGAAGCACGAACAATATAGCCGTCTAGATGTGAAATGGTTGAATTAGAAATAATAATTTCTTCTGCTCCGGCCCCTCCATTATCGAGGTTAATAACCCCGTAACCTCCAATAGAATCAATAACACAATTATTTATAGAAATAAGGCCAATGGTTGCAGCGGTTTTTATCCGCAATACCCCCCGTTTATAGCGTATTTCACAATTATCAAATAGAATTGAATCCACATGACCGGCTGAACCGAAATTAAAGACATAAGTAGAACCATAATCCCTAAGCTTATCAGGATGATCTGTAAAAGTAATGTTGGAAAATGAAAATTTGGAAACATTTGCACTTCCGTCACTTGGGAAATCGAAATTACCACTTACACGAATAATTGCTTTTCCTTCCAAACTTAAGCCCCCGGTTAAAGAGATTGGGGAATATAAACGTGCCCCTGTAAGTTCATATTCAGTACCACCATCTAATACTATGGTCACTCCTTCTGGGTATTGAGTAGCCATCTGATCGAAAAAGCTCTGTGTAAGAATAGTATAAGCGGTTTCCTCATCATAATCTCTAAGATCAACTACCGCTCCCTCGTATATAGGAGATGCCATGGTTGAAAAGCTTTGTTTACCCATGTATTCTCCCTGGAAATAAGCCTTGACGACGTAAGAGGTTTCGGGCTTTAGTTTTTCAATTATAACCATTTTATGTTCATTGTCGGTATCGCCAAGTAAAACAGAGGTAATTAAAGTATCGTTATGAAACACAACCAAACTGTCGTAAACAGCATCTTTCCATGAAACCATGGCTTTGGTATCGATAACTTTGGTTATCGGTTCCAACTGTGTAGGATAATCCGAAGTTGAAATCTTATCGTAAACAAAATATTCTGATTCAATATTTTGCCCTACAGCTTTTATCCTCAAATAATAGTCAGTATCATAATCTAAATTTTCGAACTTATAATAATTGGTATCCGTTTCGGCCTCAACGGTAATGGTTTCAAACGAGTCGACAGAAAGTTCCAATTGAAAATAATCGGCATTTCTGTAGTTATCCCATTCTGCACGAATCCAGGTTCCACCTGCAGTTACATTTTTGATAATGGGTCGGAACAAACGATCGGCTGTACCCAATTCATCGTCTTCATTACAACCGTAAAAACCGGTCAACAAAAAAATCATCACAAAAAAAACTTTGTGAACAAATAATTGGGAACTAAAGAAGCGTATATATTCGGTTTTATTTTTCATGACCTTTTGATTTTTAATGATAAACAAGTCACCAATAAACTTGCCTCTAATTTTCATTAACATTAATATGACATACCTTTAATTTAACTCATTGGAATAATAAAACTCGCATATCTTTATTTAAACAAGTTCTTGATTTAACAAAAATTCTGGTTACGCTCGTTTTATTATTGCATAGACCTTTTTGAAGTAGACAATTCGATCATAATTAATTTGCAGAAAAAACGTGCCCATATCCTTCATTATTAAGATATATACTATTTCCTACTATTGTGGAAGGAATTGGCAAAAGATAGGGAACAGCCGAAAGTCCGGTATCATCGGTATATCCTCTCCAACTGCGAACCGTATAATCGGCACTTTCAAATATTCCCTTATCTTCATCAACTTTGTAAAGGCTTATTGTCCAGTTTTGTTGTGCATAAGCATCTTCATTTCCTGGTTCTTCCAGCTCCGTAACATCAACAATTTTATCGGGCACTTCATCAGGATCGTACTTGGTATTTAAAAAAATAACCTTTCCATTTTCTTTTTTATAGTACAACCGATCGGCATAATTAATATACCGGGCAACTTCAGGATTTGATACATCGAGTCCCCAGGCGGCCTTCCCCATATTATTAAGAGCTTGTTTAGTTTCTACAATCTTCTTACCGTAAATATTCCACCGGGCCAGATCGAACTTTCGCAAGCATTCACCGCCAAACTCCCAGGCTCTTTCATCAACAATAGCCTCAAAGAATTCTTCCTTTGAATTAAGATTAGCGATATAGTCGTCTACTTTGGATGGATGGTATTCCGCATCAAAAGCACGTCTTCGTACACGGGCCAAAGCTTCTTTAGCAAGGGCATTAGGTCCGTCGTTCAATTCGTTTTCAGCCTCTGCCAACATCAATAACACATCTGAATAACGCATCAGCGGCCAGTTAATACCCGTTCCTTTTGAAGAAGAAGAACCCGGATCAATGGGAAGATCTAACCGATTCCACTTTCCAGTGGCAAGGCCAGTTATTGCCGACACAAACTGATCGTTATCGCTTTCATAATAAATTTTGGAAACAGTAACATCACGCCGCTTATCCTTATCATCAAAGGAAAAATAGTAAGTTGGTGTAAGATTAACCTGAATGGTTGTAGAACCTTTAGAACTGGAGTTTACCGTGGTACCTATACACCACCCCACATCACCACCGTTAGAAGCCAGAAAAGCTACCTCGTAAAGTACATCATCGTTAACAGGTTTTTGGAATGTAGACTGATTTTTAAAGACCGTTTCAAAATCGGGAATTAGTTCTCTGTCTTTCAAAGCTATTAACTTTTGGCAATAATCTGAAGCCAATTGATAATACTCCTTGTATGTACGGGCAGTTTTAACCGTTCCGTTCATGTCAGTATAAGTAACCGCCAACGAATCGTTTCCCATCACATCCAAATAATCATCGGCTCTTTTCATAATCCCCTCTTTAGTCATTCCATAACCTGCACGAAACAAAGCAAGTCTGGCAATAAGGCCTAAGGCAAATTCACGATTCATACGCTCAATGCCGTCAGCAAATTCATCGGCAAAATACATATCTGCTTCACAATTTACCAAATCCTGAATACACCCGGAATAAATAATATTCTTATCCGTTTTAGGCACATCCAGCTGCATACCCGCTTTTGCCGCTTCGGTAAAATAGGGTACATCTCCCCAGAAATTACACAAAAGAAAATAACGGTATGCCCTTAAACAATATGCTTCACCCAAAAGCATTTTCATATCTGGGTCATCAGTTATACTACTACTTTTAATACCTTCTATGCATTGGTTGGCCCTATCTATGGCAAGATAATTATTTTGCCAGGCAGAATAGATATCTTTAAACCCGGTAAGCAAACCACCTTGAAGGGACCAAACATCACGCCTCGAACCATCGGGATTCGCAGCAGGTTGCATAGCTTCCACATCGGTATTTTGCATCCAGACACAAGACATTCGGGAAGTATAAGCATCATGACCAAACAAAGAATAAACGCCCAATAAAGCCTTTTTTGCATCAGTGGTATTGGAAAATATGTAATCGGAATTGAACGAAGAAGGTGAACTGACATCTAGCTTATCCTCGCAAGATGATGAATAAAGGAGAATACAAAACAGAAGTATGTTGATATTTTTCATAACCTGATCTTTTTATTCACTATTTAAAACCAAATACTTAAGACTCTGAAAGTTAAAACTACCACAAATTACCAGGGGCTTAAAATTTCACATTTACACCAAAGGTCCAAGAAAGACTTTTGGGGTAAGATGAATAATCGACCCCGGGAGTTAGTCCTGAGGTGGAAGAATTCCTCACCGGGGAACTAACTTCCGGATCATAACCTGAATAATTGGTCCAAGTCCAAGCATTGTTGATAGTTCCAAATATCCTAAATTGCTTACATTCAATTATCGAACTAATTCGTTTGGGTAAAGTATAACCTAGTGTTATGTTTTGAAGCCGGAGGAATGAACCATCTTCAATAGCCCAAGAATGAGGTAAAGTTGTAGCATTTCCAAAAGTGAAGGGGGACCAAAAAGCTTTATCGTTCTCTCCTTCATTCATTTGCCGAAGTGTTTCCAAGTCAGTCACAATTTCACCGGTACTTCTGTCAAGATATGTATACCGATTACCAACATCCATCATTTTCAACATATTAGGATAATTTGTACGGTATTGCTGGGTGGAAGCCAACTTGTTGGCATTGTAAACATCATTGCCATATACAAAGTTGAAAAGAACTGAAAAATCAAACCCACGGAAAGTAGCATCTAAACCAAAACCACCATAAAAGTCCGGATTGGTATCACCAATGATGGTTCGGTCATTATCGTCAATAACACCATATCCTTCTTCTCCGGGCGATTGCATATCCTTTAACTTCAAAGTACCGGGACGAATACCAATAACACCACCGTATAATCCTGTGGTAGGGATTCCATCTTTAAGAACATATTGTCCTGAAGCTTCATCGAAGTATTCAAAATCGCTAGTGGAATAATAACCATCCGTCACCCAACCATAGATCAATCCAACAGGTTCTCCTACCCTAATCTTATAATCGTAATATCCTTTAAGGTCAGTCCCTGCCCAAGCCGAAGCATAGGACTGCTCAAGGATGCCTTCAGCAAGATTTTCGACCTTTGTACTGTAAAATCCTATATTAAAATTGGCGGATAGCGAAAAATCTCGCTTCTCCAGAATAAAAGCATTCATAGAAAATTCAATTCCTTTGTTGGAGGTTTCTCCCACATTCTCAATGGTGGTTTCATAACCAGGGGCAACTATTTCTCGTTCGATAAGAAGGTCCACCGCCGAGTTCCAGTATCCTTCAATTGTTCCGGACATCCGTCCGTTCCATAAACCAAAATCAAGACCTGCATTTCGTGTAATGGTAGTTTCCCATTTCAGACCAGGATTAGCTAATTGACTGTTTCTGGTTTCATAATATCCCGTTAACACATCACCAATACCATAGGCTTTGAAGGAATTTATTTTATATTCCTGTTTGTACATTGCACTTTTAATTCGGTTATTTCCGGCTTCTCCGTAACTAACCCTCAACTTAAGATGTGACAACCAATTACGCATACCATCCATAAAAGGTTCTTCGGATATACGCCATGCCAATGCAGCGGCAGGGAAAAAGCCCCAATGATTTTTTTCGGGAAACTTGGATGAGCCATCGGCCCTAGCAGTCAATGTTAGCAAATAACGATCACGAAAATTATAACCAAACCTGCCAAAAAATGATGCCATATTATCTTCATCATTCACCGTACTAGAAATCTTAATAGTTCCATCCGACAATCCCATATTGGCGAAAATACGCGCAGGAGATAGATCCGCACTGTAGTTGGTAGCATACATATAGGAGTTCCCCCCTTTATTAGTAATATACTCTTGCCCAACCAACAGATCGAAACGATGGTCTTCACCCACCTTAAATTTGTAGGAAAGGGTTTGTGCCTGCCTCAATTTGCGGGCATCGGATTTGGTCCAATCGACTAAAGGCTCACCACCCACATAAGAAGCATTGCTGGTATATTCACCCCAATAGTTTTGGGTTTCATCAAACCCGTATCGATAACCTCCGTCGATTCGGTAAGTAAGATTTTCCAGAATATTCCATGAAAGGCTACCAGAGAAATAAAAACTCTTTCGGAATTTTCGTTTCCAATATTGATCCGCCAGTTCAGAAAGGGTAAGGTTGCTTCTGAGCCACTGTTCATATTCATCGTCCGAAAGAGTAATCGGGTTTACTTCTATAAAATCGTCTAAACCATTGACTGGACCTTTAGAAACTGCCTCAGAAGTTCTCACTTTGTAGGTTCCTCCCGAGGTTCCGGCGCCATTGATAGTGGCATCTGAAATACGAGCATTGACATCGAACCTGAGATTATCCCGAAGTTTGTGGTTGAGCTTAAAATTAACATTATACCGTTCGTAATCGTTGTTTTCCATTAGCCCGCCATCATAATTCCAAGTTCCACTGAGAGAATATTTGGTTTTATCGTTTCCGCCATTGATCGACAGATTATGCTGTTGAGAAACCACATCGGCGCCGAACATATCGTCCTGCCAGTCTGTTCCTTCCTGATATTTATACAACTCCAGATCTTCGTACACACCGAATTTATTACGAAAACTGTTTAATTCGTCCTCCCCCCGAAGGGCTGCTAACTCATAATTAAGCATCACATACTCATAAGAATCAAGCACATCAAGTCGTCTTGCAAGTCGCTTTGTTTGTACAAAGCCATTGTAGGAAACATCCGTTTTTCCTCCTTTTGCACTTTTGGTGGTAATGATTACAACCCCGTTAGCACCCTGCGATCCGTAAATAGCTGTGGAGGAAGCATCTTTCAATACATCAATACTTTCGATATCGCCGGGGACCACATCGTTAATGCTTGAGACAGGAAACCCGTCAACAATATATAAAGGGCTGTTGTCCCCCGTAATAGATCCTCCACCACGAACTCTAACGATCATCTCCGCATCAGGTGATCCATCTGCAGTAGTGATATGCACACCAGCCAAACGTCCTGATAAAGCTTGGGAAACATTAGAAACAGGCACCTTTGATATGGTCTTGCCGGATACCGATGCTACCGAGCCTGTCAGATCACGTTTGGTGACCGTACTATAACCGATCGCCACCACTTCATCCAGACCTATCACGTTCTCATACATGGTGATATCGATCTGTTCTCTATTTCTAACAGCAACCTCCTGATTCTCCATTCCAATAAAAGAAAATAAAAGCACAGAATTGCTTGGCACTCTCAAAGAATAATTTCCATTAACATCTGTAATGGTTCCAGTGGAGGTTCCCTTGATAGTGATGGTAACCCCAGGCAATGGTTCTCCCTTTTGATCGGTAACCGTACCTCTAACCGTCAGTTCCTGCTGACAAAAGGCTATCATAGAAAACGCGAATACAAACATCAAAAGGTACAATCTTAAAAATCTGATCTTTCGCATAATTTAAATCTGATTTAAAGTTTTGATTTTAAAATATGACTTTATTAAAGGGCCGTCCCCAAAGACCTTTAAGCAGGAGCTACGACTCTTTAATTTTTGTTATACAATTTTATGCGAAATAAAACTGTTTTTATGGTAAAAATCGTTTTAAAATGTGGATTTTTTGAGATTCCAACAAGAGAGTCAAAATGCCATAACACTAACTATCAATCACTTTTGTTTTTTTTAATAAACCCCAGCAAATTTATCCACCACATGTTAAAAACGATAATAACCGTTATCGCCATTATTTTTGCGCGACACTAATGTTTCGGGATGTATTATTGAATAGATGAAAAATGTCACCGACAATAAATAATGTAAAACACTAGCGATCTATGAATTGTAGAATATAGATTTTGTTTTAAATCATCATTTTGTAAATCTATAAACGGGATAACTTAATAGAGCTATGATTTTAACACAACCATTTGTCTTCATCTCTTGTAGAAAAGGAAATGTAAAAAATGTAGCTAAATATTTATTCCCATCGCAATTTTCAGATAACTTATTTACCATTAACAATCCTAGTAAATTGTATACGCAATCAAAACAACCCTTAAAAAAAATAAAATTAAACCTTCTTTACCCTCCAAAAAATTCATAAAACAATAAACTATCTTAAACAAAAACTGTTATCCTTATCTAGGCAGACATTACCGTTATTACGTGAATTTGCGATAAGAAGGAAGTAACCAGATAAAGCAGACGGTTAAATTGGATGATTTCCTAAACCACTGAAAGCCCGATTGGTCTTTTACATTAGAAAGCTAACAAGATTTATAAATTCAATACCACAAGATCATGACCACCGTAAACGTTTATCTGGCCTTTGACGGCAATTGCCGCGAAGCCTTTCAATTCTACCAATCCGTCTTTGGCGGTGAATTTTCCTATTTTGGCACCTATGGCGAAATGCCCAAACAAGAGGGGATGCCCCCATTACCCGGGAGTGAAAAGGATAAGATTATGCACATTGCTCTGCCCATCAGCAAAGAAACCATGCTAATGGGTTACGACACCTCCGAAGTATTTGGAAATGCAGTCACCTATGGCGACAACATTTCTATTATGATAGCCACATCTACCACCGACGAAGCCGACCGGTTATTTAAAGAACTGTCGGAAGGCGGAAAAGTCACCATGCCTATGGAAAAGACTTTCTGGGGTGCCTATTACGGTACTTTTACCGACAAATTCGGCATTAACTGGATGGTGCATGTGGATTTGATCCAATAACCAATTACCCACCCTGTAACAAATTGAAGACATGTCTCAAACAAAAGGCTGTTAAGGAGATATCCCCAACGGCCTTTTATTCTTTTGTCAACATCCCCCCTAACCATACAACCTATTGAGTCAAAGAGCTGCGCCCCCCCATTCACAAAACATACCATTAATTTAGATTCATTTCACATAAATATTGCAACAGCGTTGCAAGAGTTATAAAATAAGTTCATATATTTGCAACAGCGTTGCAAGAATTGATTAAAAACAGTTTTCTCGAAGCAATTGGTCAAAGGATAAAGAAACGTGATTGGGATTCGTAAAAATATGGCTCTTCTACTGTTGGGAATCTTTTTATTCCCAATTGCCTTTCATGGGGTTCATGTGATTCGTCACCACATGCATGACCACCATGAGCATGCCCATTGGATAAGCCGCCATAACACGAATGATTTTCCCCAAACACAGGAATTAACCGAAATTCATAAAGACCCAACCTGTCTCATTTGTAACTTTCAGTTCTTTACCAATACCCTTCCCAAAACCGCCGCTTGGGTGTCGGTAATACCGACGATAGAGGCGCGCTTCATCGAATCCGAAACAGAACCTCCTTACTGCGAATTAATTTCCACCACGACGCCCCGTGCTCCACCAGCCTGTGAATCATAAATCATCTCATCACTATTTCTCAGGTTGTTTAATTTCAATTCATATTACATATGAGCAAAATTGTCGTGCTTGTAGTATGCATGCATTTTGTATATACCCTCGCTTTGGCACAAACACAACATACCCTTCACGGGGTGGTGGTGAATGAAGAGGAAGAACCATTGCCGGGAGCGTCAGTAGTGCTGCTGCCCGCACAAAAAGGTACGGCCACCGATGAGGCAGGCAAATTTGTATTTCACCATCTACAAAGAGGACGTTATGCCGTTCAAATATCCTTTCTGGGTTATGAATCACTGACGGATACCATTATCCTGAAAGATGATTTAACCTATCGTGCAAAACTGAATCGCCTGCCACTCAATTTACAGGAAGTGGTGGTGACAGACCATTATGCCGAAACACGGAAAAAGGAATCAACCCTAAACATAGAAGTGGTTAACGACGACTATCTGAAACAATATATGGGCGGTAGTCTGATGAAATCGCTGGAACGGTTACCGGGCATATCGACCATAGACATTGGTTCGGGACAATCCAAGCCGGTGATACGAGGTCTGGGATTCAACCGTGTGGTAGTGGTCGAAAACAACATCAAACACGAAGCCCAGCAATGGGGTGCCGACCATGGTCTGGAAATTGACCAGTACGCCATCGATAACGTGGAAGTGGTAAAAGGTCCGGCCTCACTCATGTATGGTTCCGATGCCATTGGCGGTGTAATAGATTTGAAGAACCGTAAATTACCGGCCAACAACAGCTTAAGGGGTGTTTTAAACCTTTCGGGTAAAAGTAACAATGACTTTGTGGGGACTTCGGTCATGTTACAAGGCCGGAAAGAATGGTTCTATGCACGGCTGCAGGCCACACTACTGTATTATGGCGACTATAAAGTACCAACCGATAGCATCGACATCTATTCCTACCGGGCCGCACTGTATAAAAACCGTTTGAGAAACACGGCCGGCAAGGAACAGGATGTACATTTATCTTTTGGCATACTGAAAAATCTATTTCAAAGCAGATTTTACGTCAGCAGCATCAACAGTAAAAGTGGCTTTTTTGCCAACGCACATGGCCTGGAACCCAGAAATGTGGATACCCGGATGCACGACGAGTCATCCCGCGACATCCATTATCCTTATCAGTCGGTACACCATTTTAAGGTCACCAATACCAGCCAATACACCCTCGGGAAAGTAAAGGTAGAGTCAGATTTAGGCTTTCAACGCAACTTCAGGCAAGAATGGAGTCAATATGTAAGTCATGGCTATATGCCGGCCACATTCCCCGATACATTGAATTTTGATCCGGACCTGGAACGTGAATTTGAAAAATATGTTTACTCGGGCAACCTAAAGGCGTCATTCCCATTGAACGAAAAGACCTCATTAACCCTGGGTGTCAGCAGCGAATATCAGGACAACAGAATTGGCGGACGAGGTTTTATAATTCCGGCCTTTCACCAACTTAACCTGGGCGGTTTTGCTTTTGCCAAATATACCTTTTCGGAAAAGAGTTTGTTGCAGGTGGGTTTACGCTATGATTACGGCCATCTGAATACCCAACAATATAACGACTGGTTTCCATCGCCCGTTATTGAAAATGGCGACACCACCATGCAGTATCTGGAACGGGCGGAAGAGATAAATCGTACATTTTCCAATATCTCATGGTCGGTAGGATATAACTATAATCCCGGCAACTGGGTGTTTAAGGCGAATGTGGGGAAAAGTTTCCGCATGCCCATCGCCAAGGAACTGGCAGCCAATGGCGTTAATTATCATCATTTTAGCTACGAGGTGGGCGATCCCGATCTGTCACCCGAAATCTCCTACCAGTTGGATGCAGGCATAGAATATGCTTCCGACCGACTGGCTTTGGGAGCTACACCCTTCCTAAACTATTTTACCAATTATATATATCTGAATCCAGGTTGGGAACACGACAGGCTCTACGGCAACGGCAATCAGGTGTATTACTACACGCAAAGTGAAGTATTCAGATATGGCGCCGAGATTCACGCGCATTATGAGCTATTGGAACCGTTGCAGGTAGGAATAATCGGCGAATATGTCTATTCAGAACAGATGTCAGGCGAAAAAGAAGGCTATACCCTGCCCTTCTCTCCCCCTGCCTCCGTCATCTTTAACATTAAGTATCAAAAGCACAAACTGAAATTTATGAATAATTTCTATTGCTCTGTGGACTATAAGCTGACTGCATCACAGGACGACATAGTCCCCCCGGAAGAACCAACGGACGGCTATCAGGTAGTCAACGGAACATTGGGCGGACAAATAATTTGGGGACGGCAAAAAATTGATCTTTCCATGCAGGTAAAAAATATTTTCAATACCAGATATTTTAACCATACCAGCTATTACAGGTTGATAAACGTCCCCGAACCGGGCCGTAATGTTATCATCAATCTTTCCATTCCTTTTTGATGTTGGATATGACCTGAAAAACTCCTTAAAACAGAATAATGTTTGGGTAGCAAAATATCAATGAGAAAGGATTGAAGAGTTCCATCATTAATAAATCAAAAGTTAATCTCAAATACATCAATTTTAATTTTTAACCACCAAAAGTGATAAATTATGAAAACCAAACTGAAAACTATCATTGCTATCGGGTTATTGGCATCAAGCCAGGCATTTTTTTGGTCCTGCGATGATGACGATGCTTCGGTGTCCAAACCGGTCATCTCAGACCTGGAAATAGGCCTCGATGACAGCCATAAGGCCTATGTTGGCAGTGACTTGCACGTGGAAGCAGAAATTATTGCGGAAGGATTAATCGACAAAATCACCATCGAAATCCATCAGGAAGAAGGCGGAGATGATGAAATTGAATTGGAATACGATGAATATGAAGGATTAAGAAACGCCACTTTCCACAAACATGTGGATATTCCTTCTGAAACTGTTCCGGGAGAATATCATTTTCATCTCACTGTCACAGACCAGGAAGGGAATCAAACCAGTGTTGAGGAAGATATTACCATTGCATTAAAATAGATTTTAGTTATCACCCTAATGGAAAGCGCATGATCAATAACATTGATCCTTTTCCCGGTCATCAATCCAATGGTTCATGGGCTTTCCATTAACACAAAATTGTTATAACCAACCTCGGTCATCATTATTCTTAGCAGAATTTATAGCACCATATTATATAAAAACACAACCATTATGAAATATTTACGCAACCTTATAATCGTAACATTTGTCATCCTCACCGTTGTCGCTTGTGGTGATGATGAAGATCCTGATAAGGAAAAACCCGTTATTGATATATCAATTGAAAATGCTTTCCCAACAAATTGCGACACAATCTATTTTGGCGAAACCTTTGAATTAAAGCTACTCTTCACCGACAATGAGGAGTTAGGTTCTTTCAGCATTGATATTCATAACAACTTTGATCACCACTCACATTCCACCGAAGTAACCGAGTGTAACCCAGGCGCCAATAAAGAACCGATCAATCCATTCGCTTTAATTGAAAGTTTCAGTATCCCAGATGGTTTAACCATTTATGAAACCAACCAATTAATAACCATCCCGGCAGGTAATAATGAAGGTCTTTATGATGAAGGGGATTACCATTTTTTTATCCGGGTTACAGACAAAGCCGGCTGGTCAACATATAAAGGCTTAAGTATAAAAATGTTCCATAAGCAGACAGCACAATAGGCTATTAGGCCGTTAGGCCGTTAGGCTGATAGGCCAGTAGGGCCATTAGACCGGTAGAGTGTTAAGTTACCAGAAAGTTTTATTATAAAAGCGTAAGAGGAAGTTAAAATGATTGGGTCGATTTTAAGAAAAAATGAACTAAAAACTAATATCTTTGTGACTGTTAATTTTCACAATTGAAGTTATCGTGAGCCACAAAAGAGAAATTATATTACTGAATATCAGCGGCGAAGACCAGCCGGGGCAAACCGCTGCCTTAACCGGTATCCTGGCACAATACAATGTTAATATTCTGGATATTGGTCAGGCGGTGATTCATCAGAATCTGGGCCTGGGTATTTTGTTTGAAGTCCCTGCCAAATCGGAATCTTCGCCTATCCTCAAAGATATTCTCTTTAAGGCCTACGAAATAGGACTTCATGTCAAGTTCACCCCCATTAGTGAAAAAGAATACCAGGATTGGGTGGATAATCAAGGGAAAGAACGCTACATAATTACCCTGTTGTCGCCCAAACTTACTGCACGTCAATTGGCCGCAGTCACCCAGGAAATTTCCAGACAAAAACTCAATATAGATATCATCACGCGACTGAGCGGACGTATTCCCCTTGATGATCCGGACGGAAAAACCAAATCGGTAGTTGAATTTTCGGTTCGGGGAACACCGGCCAACATCGAGGAGATGAAAAACCATTTTATTGAAATATCTTCATCCACAGGCGTAGATATTGCTTTTCAGGAAGACAATATTTACCGTCGCAATCGCCGTCTGGTATGCTTTGATATGGATTCTACCCTTATACAGACCGAAGTTATTGATGAACTGGCCCGACGGGCAGGTGTTTACGATAAGGTTAGTGCCATAACCGAGGCGGCCATGCGTGGCGAAATCGACTTCGACGAAAGTTTCAAACAAAGGGTCGCTCTTCTCAAAGGCCTCGATGAATCGGTCATGAAAGAGGTGGCCGAATCGTTACCCCTGACCGAAGGGGCCCAAAGACTCTTCAAAACCCTGAAAAAATACGGGTACCGCACCGCCATCCTCTCGGGTGGCTTCACCTATTTCGGCAATTATCTCAAAAACAAACTGGGCATCGACTATGTCTTTGCCAACGAATTGGAAATAAAAGACGGAAAACTTACCGGCCGGCATGTGGGCGAAATCGTCAATGGCCAAAAGAAAGCCGAACTATTGAAACTTATTGCTTTCAAGGAAGATATTAATCTGGCACAGGTCATTGCCGTGGGTGACGGCTCCAACGATCTGCCCATGCTCCGTCAAGCAGGTTTAGGCATTGCCTTCCACGCCAAACCCAAAGTTAAGGCTTCGGCCAGACACGCCATCTCTACCATTGGTCTGGACGCCATCCTCTACCTGTTGGGATTCAGAGACAGGGAAATCAATATGTAGTTTTTTAGATGTAAGATTTTTAGATGGCTAGATATAAGAAGTCAGAAGCCAAAAGTCAGATATTTGGGTACATTGATATATAATTAATACAGATAAAATAAGTAGTTTTTAGTGAGTCATCCACGTTTCCAAAGCCAGACTACCATTCACACAAACAACTTATTTCTGTTTATTTCCATTTGTATCTACATATAATAAACCTATCCTCCTAACCCCATAACCCGAAACCATGGACCAGTAACCAGAAACAACTATCTATATCTACTTTTTTCAAAAATCTGACTAACACCGCCTTGTACCTAACCTCTGGCTTCTGGCTTCGGACTGCCCCGTCCTCTAGCTTCTGACCTTTATCCTCCGGCTTCGGGTGAACTCTCTGCCACCCCACGGTTACCATCCACCCCTTTCACCTTTCTACCCTTACCCCTATGCGCTAAGCCTTATCCTTCATTTCCCCATATTCCCTCATAACAGCATCAGCGTTTTTCGAATCCTTAAGCATTTCACCCTTTAAATATTCTAATCGAAACCTAATTTGCCATTATTCGATATTTTTGTAAGCTATTTGCTTGTTTTTAATTTTAATTTATTACTTTTGCTGAGGATTTAATTACAATTAATAATTTCTACGACCAAAAACCGATTACCATGTGTGGATTTACCGTTTACACCGGAGACGACGCAATGCAGCGATTGCAGATTGCTCATGATTTCAGAAATCTGCAATACCGAGGTCCGGACAATACAATCATAAAAGATCTTGGAAATAATGGGTGGATAGGTTTTCACCGATTAAAAATCATGGATCTTTCCAATAATGGTAATCAACCTTTGGAATACAAACACATCAGTCTGGTATGCAACGGAGAAATTTACAATTTCCGGCAACTCCGAAAAATATATGAACCTGTATTTCAATTCAAGTCATCCAGCGATTGCGAAGTAATGATCCCCCTATACCTGGAAAAAGGGATTGTTGGGATGGCCAAAGCATTAGATGCTGAATTTGCCTGCGTGATTTACGACAGCCAAAAGAATAAATATCTGGCAGCTCGTGATCCCATAGGCATCCGCCCCATGTTTTACGGCTATGATGCCAAAGGGGAAATCCTTTTTGCCAGCGAAATGAAAGCCTTACATAACATTTGCAAAGAAGTACGCCCATTTCCTCCAGGCTATTGTTACGATGGCGAAAAATTTGTTTGTTATCGCGATATAGCCAAAGTAGAGGCCTTTCATGACGATGAACAAGAAACCATATTTAAAGAAATCAACCAACGCCTAACCAAAGCCGTCGAAAAACGGATGGACAGCGATGCCCCGGTGGGCTTCCTCTTGAGTGGCGGACTGGATTCCAGTCTGGTCTGCTCCATTGCCGCCCGGATGACCAGCAAGCCCATCCGTACCTTTGCCGTAGGCATCAAAGATGGGCCCATCGACACCAAATACGCCCGCCAGGTAGCTGATTATCTGGGCGCCGACCACACCGAAGTATTATTTGAAAAACAAGATATTTTCGACACCCTCAGCACCCTGATCTATAATATCGAAACCTGGGACATTACCACCATCCGGGCTTCGGTGGGCATGTACCTCGTCAGTAAATACATTCATGAGAATACCGACATCAAAGTGCTGATGACAGGTGAAATCAGCGACGAAATATTCGGGTATAAGTACACCGACTTCGCACCGTCGCCAGAAGCCTTTCAGGCCGAGGCAGAAAAACGTCTGACGGAAATCTATATGTACGATGTACTTCGAGCCGATCGATGCATCTCCTCCAACGGATTGGAAGCTCGCGTTCCGTTTGGCGACCTGGATTTTGTGGAATACGTAATGGCCATTGGGCCCGAAAAGAAAATGAACTACACAGGCATCGGAAAATATTTACTTCGAAAAGCCTTTGAGGGTGACTATTTACCAAAGGATATTCTTTATCGTGAAAAAGCAGCCTTCTCGGATGCCGTAGGGCATAGTGTAGTGGATAATCTGAAAGCCTATGCGGAAGAGCTCTACAGTGATGAAGACCTGAAACAGGCCAAAGAAAAATATCCCTTTGCCACCCCCTTCACCAAGGAATCGCTGATGTACCGCGACATTTTTGAAAGTCATTTCCCCGGCCGTGCCGATCTGATCAAAGATTTCTGGATGCCCAACAAAGAGTGGGAAAACTGCAATGTGGATGATCCCAGTGCCAGAGTGCTGCCAAACTATGGGAAAAGTGGGGAATAAGGTAATGGCAGGGGAACCCACATCAATAAATGAACAACCAAACCTTTTATTATATCCATCAATAGTTCCATCAACTATTGCATCCCATACCAGTATTGAAAATTGTTAGAGGTTTTGATCTGGTACCAACCGGAAGCTTTCGGGAATACTTTTTCCCGGGACTTCCGGTTTCAATATTTAAACTCCATTTTCAAAAAAACAAAGAAACAGAAGCATAAAAAAAGATCATTTTCATGCATGGTTTTTTCTTTAAAAAAATCGTGTCAAAAAATGAAATCTATCAATACCCATCAATTTCTGTTAATTATCAATAACTTTTAGCTCTCATCTTTTTCCGTCAAACCATTTGGTCTTCCTAATGGGTGCAACTTTTATCCCCTCCCCCATGGACTTTAATAACTTTTTTCTATATTTGCACCGCATTTGAAATGCTGGTCCGGTAGCTCAGCTGGATAGAGCAACAGCCTTCTAAGCTGTCGGTCGTGGGTTCGAATCCCGCCCGGATCACATTTTAACATTCATCCAAAACCAAAAAGCTGTAAATCGTTTGATTTTCAGCTTTTTGTGTTTTTGGGGTATTCATCAAAAACCATCAAAAAACACAATGATGGTGAACAAACTGGTGAACAGATTATTTTATTAACTTTGTTCACCAGCATCGCCACGAACAACTGGTTTTCTGTTTGTTACAAAAATTCTCATTTCATTTTTCCGATGAATTTTGAGCGTTTCCGGAGCAATTTCCGGTGAACAATTTGTCAAACATTTAACACAGCAATCATGGCAAACGCTCAAAATTTTACAGTAAGCTTCATCATTCGAACCGCCAGAATGACTGAAGGACAGGCACCTATCTATGCCCGCATTTCCATCAATGGCAAGCGAACCGAATTTTCCATCAAGAGATTTATCTCTCCGGAATTGTGGAATAAGGAAGCAGGAAAGGTAAAGCCAAAATCCAGAGAAGCTGCTCAAATCAATCCTTACCTCGACAAAATCAGGAAAAGACTTTGGGAATGTTATTCCGAATCCCTCCTGAACAACAAAGTCATTACAGGATCCTACCTCAAAAACCTCTATTTTGGAATTGATGAAGAAACCTTAAAAACCACGAAGGACCTTTTCGAATACCACAATCTGACAGAAAGGGAGAAGCTCGACAAAGCCACTTTTGCTCACTATCAGACTACACAGAAGTACTTCAATGAGTTCCTTAGCAAAAAGAAAAAGACCGAAATCATCCCATTAAGAACCATCGATTACAAAACACTCGTTGACTTCGAGCTATTTCTAAGAAAAAAGACAGGCTTGAATAGTGCAGAAGCTATGCACACGAATACCGCTATGAAACACTTCTGCCGAATTAGAAAAATGCTAAATCTCGCTGAGCGACTCGAATGGATACAAACAAACCCATTTAAGAACTACAAAATCAGATATGAGCGAAAAGAAAGAGAATATCTGAATGCAGAACAATTAGAGAAATTGGAAAACAAAGAATTCTCAATCCAGAGGATTCAACTCGTCAAAGATTTATTTGTATTCTCTTGTTATACAGGAATAGCCTACATAGACATTCAAAACCTGATGAATGACAATTTGGTTAAAGGAATAGACGGTCAGGAGTGGCTTTCGTTTCAGAGACATAAAACAAAGTCAGCCATAAAACTGCCGTTACTCAGAAAAGCCAAAGACATTATAAACAAATACACCAATCACCCAACTCTGGAAGAAACCACCTGGCTATTTCCAAGAATAAGCAACCAAAGAACCAATGCCTACCTCAAGGAAATTGCCGACCTGGTAGGCATCAGACAGAACCTCACCTTTCACATGGCCCGTCACACCTTCGCAACCACCGTCACCTTAAGCAATGGCGTTCCCATCGAAACCGTTAGTAAGATTCTGGGGCATACAGACCTCAAGACCACCCAAATTTATGCCAGAGTAATAGAGAATAAAGTTGCAAACGATATGCAATCACTCAGAAACAAACTGGAAAGACCAGACTTCCAATCTAATAGAAAAACAAATCAATAGCATTTGTTTTGTTTTATAGAAAAATCAGGCTACTTTTAACATACCAAAACCAATATTTAACCCAAAACACCCTAAAATGCAAAAGAGCCTGGTTTTTCTTGAGGACCTGGTATCTAAAGCCGGTTCCATTCCATACCTCAAAGATGAGCGTAAACTCAAACAATTAATTACCTCCTTCAAAACATTTGTTTTCAAGCTGGCAGCTCAACCTTCTTCAACCAAAGAGAAAAAACAAACCTTGTCATACCTTATTGATATCGTTTCGCATATCATGAATGACAGCTATAATAAAAAAGAACCAGCAACCAGCCCGTTAAATCAACTCGTAGAATTCATCCTGTTCCTCGAATTCAATTACCAAACCCTGTTCAACTATCAACTGAACACCCCGCGATACATGGCTGAATTACTTCGCGAAGAGTTAAAAAACAAACACCCAACCCTTCATGCCAGGCTGAGGGACAAAGGAATTCCGGATAATTTGATAAACGTCACGCTGAAACCAATCCGGTCCAATTATGAAAAACAAAAAAACATTCGGTTTTATCGATATTTCTATTTATCCAGATATCACCAGTGGCTAGACGAATTTCTTTCAACAAACTGCCACTTTTATGATACTGAATGTGACCTCATATGCCTTCTGATATCCAGAAATCTCAACACAATCTCTTTCCAGGCATATCTCACCAATTACATTAAAACCCTTTTAGAAAAACAACCATCTCCCCTCGAAAAATCAGACATCCTTCATAATCTAAAAATTTGTCTTTCAGACTTACCCCGCACAACATTTATGATGTACTCCAATAAGACCCCTTCTACAAAAAGCTTTTTTCAAAAAGCCATCAATTCCAGAATACAATATTTTGACAAAAAAGCAAGTACCATTCAGCCTAATGAATTAAGAGAATCCCAAAAATCTTACTCAAAAACCAGGTTGCAAACCTCTCTCAAAGTCAGTCACCTGGGCATTCTGTGCAGACTACTCCATGAACAGGGGCACATCATTAATGCATCGTCAACAGAACTCACAAACTCACTGGCTACACTCCTGGAACTCAAAAACAGGGAACAAATCTCCCCATCCAGCCTGCGCAATAAATTCTACTCCCCCGACGAAAAATCACTCAAAGAATTCAAGTCTATCATCAAAACTTGGGATGAAAAAATCAACGAAATTCTTTACGACCTAAATTACAAGTAAAAGAACAAATCACAACTCCATTCATCCCAAAACCCAACAATTATAAGCATCACAAACCATTTTCAGGAAATTATTAAAAAATCTCCCGAAAAACCAGCTGCAACCCAAATGTTAAATTTCACTTTTTTTCAACCCTCCAACCCCTATAAAATCAGGAGTTGCAGTTGGGTTGCGCAACCCACTGCAACCCATAATTTTCTCCTCAGTTTCTCATATTTGTTGCATCTCAAACTTCATCGGAAAAATTATGAGTATTCAAATTGTAACAACAGAGGAACTTCGCCTTTTAAAGGAAGACCTCATCACCGAAATCAGAGCCATTCTGGAAGAAACTTCAACAAATTCCACTGATGGCCGAAAGTGGCTGCGCTCAGCCCAGGTGAAAGAACTCCTAAGCATCTCTTCAGGAACACTCCAGAACCTTAGAGTAAATGGCACCTTACCCTTTACCCGTATAAATGGTGTCATCTATTACAACAAAGACGATATTGACGCTCTCCTAAACCAAAACATGGTCCGTTAGAAGGAGAAAATACCAATTACCCACACATTTTTGAACGGATCGCCTGGCTTGAAGAATCCGACCTTGACAGATATGCCTAAAAACAAGCTTGTTTTATCGTAAAATCGTTTCTGTCTGAATCTCGTGCGCACAGCAAGCGAGATGAGTTTTGACGATTTCGATAAAAGAACTGTAGTTTTTAGTGCGAAAGCTGGCTCAGTCTTGACCTTTTTTTGATTACTTTTTTTGTGTCAAGACAAAAAAAGTAATTCAGGGTCTAAGGGATGAAATCCCTTTACCCACAATTCCAAAGAATGTTTTTTTAAGAAAAAAAAGTTTCTATTCAAACAGCGTGCTGGCCAGCCCGGTTTCCGGGATGGAGAATGAAAACAAAAAAACCACCCAATGAACTACATCAAACACCTAAATCTAATATTCGCGGTGTTCGATCACGACAAACGACTCGGCCCCTACCATGTAATGATCTACCTGGCACTTTTCAGGGAGTGGAACCATACCGGATTCACCAACCCTATCCAGGTAAACAGGGAGCTCATCATGCAAAAAGCCAAAATCAAATCGCCTAAAACCTATGCAAAAACAATCAGAGAAATGGCAGACTGGGGATACTTCAAATATGAACAGTCAACTTCAAGAGTTTTCGGCAGTAAAATTTACATGTTCCCGACTAGTTTATTTAGGGAACAAGTCATGCCCCCTTTTTATAAACATATAAACAATAAACCAATATATAATGAGACAGAAAATAATTTTCAAATTCAAAATTTCACTGCTTACGCGACTGAAAATAAAAAATCAGCATCCCAGGGTGCTCCAACCAACCTGCAACACGTCAAAATCTATTTCAACGAAAAAAAAGCTCCGGAGATGGAAGCAGAAAAATTCTTCAATTATTATGAAGCACGAAACTGGCTCAACAATTCATTTAACCCCATCATCAACTGGAAGGCTGCCGCCCGTAACTGGATCATCAACATCCTGAAGTTCAACCCCCAAAAAACAAAGAACCGAAGAAAAAAGCCACCTCAGCAAGTTCCGGGAAATCACAAACTCAACCAAAACAAAAATTACAACACCCCCCTCTAATCTCACACCATGAACAACAATACCTCTACCAACACTCAGCCCCCAACCTCCACCCCCCATGCTCCAGGCTCCATGCCCCATGCGCCTTGCTCACTACTCCATGCCCAATCCCCCGGTAACCATTAACCTCATGTCCCCCTACTACCAAAAAGCATTCACATACCTCCAACAAAAAGGAAGAGAAACGTATGGAAATTTCTTCCTCCTATACCCTAACGATACCCAGGTGATAGGAAAACTACTGGCGTGGTTTCTTCGCGACAAAGTCACAGCTGACCTCAAAGGCATAAATCTCCAAAAAGGAATCCTCCTCACCGGCCCGGTTGGTAGCGGAAAAACATCACTTATGAATCTAATGCGACATTTTTCACAAGAAAAGGCACCCCATTTCATGAAACCATGTCGCGACATTGCTTTTGAATTTGAAAAAAATGGATTTGAAATCCTTCGCCGATATTCTGGTATCACATACTTGGCAGGTTCAAAACCAAAAATCATCAAAACATTTTGCTTTGACGACCTCGGAACCGAACAGATCCTTACCCATTATGGAAAGGAATGTAACGTAATGGCAGAAATCATTCTTTCCCGTTATGAAAACTTCATCCGTCATCAAAGATTAACACATTTTACCACCAACCTCTCTGCTGACGAAATTGAGAATGTTTATGGTTCCAGAGTAAGATCACGACTTCGGGAAATGTGCAATCTTATCGCCTTTCCAGCAAATACCCCAGACAAAAGGAAATAAGAGAATAAAAAGAAAAAAGTGTGATATATCACCTCCTTTCCCTACAAATACCCCACAATGCTGTTTTTTTTTTAATTTCAGCAATTTAAACTCAATTTTCAATCACTCATCTACATTTCTTATTTAAACCGTATCAAAATTAACAGTAACAAATACTTTTAAACTATTGCAGCAATTTTTCCCAGACCAAATGATTATATTTGTTTATAGATTATTCAAAACATTTGCTGGTATGTTTTATTTGTCAGTTGTTAAATCATCTCCCTTCAATAACTGATCATTAATAAACATCATCAAATTACCGACACAGCCACCTTAAAGAATTAAAAATCACAATCAGGAGGAAAGTCAAAGACTTAAATTCATGAACAATCATTATTTGTTTATGAAAAGATTAATTAAAACCAAATGAAGAAGCCAGACACAGCCAATAGCATAAAAAAATTCATACTACACCTTCACCCTTTAAAAATCGACACCCGTGCCATTGCCTTTAATCGCACCTTCGGGCTGGGAGGGATCGCAGCGCTATTGTTTACGCTACTCTTTATAACAGGCATGATGCTGAGATTTGTTTATATTCCCTCAGCTGGTCAGGCTCATGATTCTATTCTCAATCTTAAGGAAAACATCATTTTTGGTAACTTACTGCGCAATCTTCACTATTGGAGTGCCATGATGCTTGTAGTGGTTGCTTTTCTTCATCTGGTAAGGGTTTTTTATTCACAATCCCTGTTCCAGGAGCGACGTAAAAACTGGCTTTATGGCCTTTTACTGATGTTTCTGGTTGTCAGCGCCAACTTTACAGGTTACCTGTTACCCTGGGATCAGCTCTCTTACTGGGCCGTGACCATCATGACTAATCTTTTGAGTTACATTCCTCTTCTGGGTGACAACCTTGCCGGTCTGATTAGGGATGGAGACTCTGTGGGTGAAGCAACATTGTTGCGGTTCTATCATTTTCATACAGGTCTGCTGCCATTGGTGATGGTCTTTTTCATGACCATACATTTCTGGTTGGTCAGAAAGGCCGGAGGAGTGGCGCTCCCAAAAGCAGAAAAGCCACAAAAAGTGGATACACATCCCCATCTCACCTACAAAGAAGCTTATGTTACCCTGATAATCATTCTGGCACTTTTGCTGTTTTCTATTTTTGTGGATGCACCTCTTCTCGATAAGGCCAAACCAACAGTGAGCCCTAATCCAAGCAAAGCTCCATGGTATTTTATGGGCTTTCAGGAATTATTGATGCATGTACATCCTGTTTTTGGATCTTTCATCATCCCACTGGCAGTCACCACCTTTTTTATTGCTATTCCGTTTTTTAAATTCCCGGAACTCAAACCCGGTGTTTGGTTTCATTCCCCTAATGGAAAGAAAATCACCATTGTTTCTGCAATTTTCTCCGCCATATTCACGTTTATTTTTGTCATCATCAATGACACGGTATTTGATTTCAGTAACCGGCTGGCTGACTGGCCATCATTTTTAAGTACCGGCTTGCTTCCAACTTTATTATATCTGCTCCCTGCCTCCGGATTTGTTGTATTCATCGGCAAAAGATATAAAGCCAATCGAATAGAGCTGATTATTGGGATTGTCAGCATTATCCTCTCGGCTTATATCACAATGACCCTCACCGGAAGCCTACTCAGAGGTGAAGGCATGCAGCTTATTTTTTAACCATGAGTGTGTAAATTTTGTTTTGCAATGGAAAGGATTAAAATAAACAGACGCAATTTTTTCAGAAAGTTTTTATACTGGCTGCTCACCCTGCAGTTTATATACATCATCTTTCGTCTGCTGAAACCCGGTGAAAAAAATACTGACATTGAGAAATATTACGATGCAGGGGATATTTCTTTTTTTGAAAACGGGAAAATGTATCCCTTCGGATCGGAACAGTTTTATCTTCATCGATTGAGCGACGGAGGTTTTCTGGCGGTATCATCCAGGTGCACACACTTGGGGTGTACGGTTCAATTTAATGTAAATCACAACCGGTTCGAATGTCCCTGCCATGCTTCAGCATTCAACACCAACGGGCAGGTTCTTTCCCCCCCGGCCAACCGCCCCCTTGACTTCTATCCTATTATCTTTAAGGACAATCATGTACTGGTGGATGTCAATCATCCGGTTAAGCGAAACAGCCACGATCCCTCACAAATAAAGTACGTCTAAAATCATGAAGCTTTCATCATACAAAAAAAACACCCGAAGGTTGGGAGTCGTGATTATATTCCTGATTCCTGCTTACCTGGGTATAAAACTGGCAGTCAGTACTCCGGATCAGATTTCATTTCAACAAAAGCAACGTGCTGATTTTGTCGGGAAAGAGAGCTGTAAGGACTGCCACCTGGGTGAATACAACGACTGGGTGGGCTCCCATCATGATATGGCCATGGATGTTGCCAATGATTCCACTGTGCTGGGCAACTTTTCCGATCAGACATTAGAGGGTCAGGGGAAAACCCATAAAATGTATAAAAAAGGGGAACGGTTTTTTGTCTATACCGATGGGGAAGACGGCCAGATGCAGGAATTTGAGGTGAAATATGTTTTCGGTTATACCCCTCTTCAGCAATACCTGGTAGAGTTTGACAGGGGACGACTTCAGACTCTTCCCATCACCTGGAATACGGTGGATAGTGTGTGGTATCACATGGCCGATTCTATCTACAAAGAGGAAAACATCGATCATGACAACTGGCTGCACTGGACCAATCAGGCTCAGAACTGGAACGGCATGTGTGCTGAATGTCATTCAACCAACCTGGTAAAAGGATATGATCATGAAACCGATTCTTACAACACCACATGGTCAGAAATCGATGTGAGCTGTGAGGCCTGTCACGGTCCCGGCTCCCGACACGTGGAATGGGCCAACTTACCTGAATACTCGAGAGAGGATTTCACCAATTATGGGCTGGAGGTTAAAACCAGCGGGATTGATCATGTTCAGTATGTGGACAACTGCGTTCGCTGTCACTCCCGCAAAAGTTCGCTGGGGGATTTTGATCATTCTGCCGCCAGTATTTATGATCATGTCATCCCCGATTTGCCCGATGAACCCAGCTGGCATGTGGATGGACAAATCAAGGATGAGGATTACGTTTATGCCTCTTTCCTCCAGAGTAAAATGTACGAGCGTGAAGTGCAATGCAACGATTGTCACAACGTACATAGCGGAGAACGTCTTTTTGATGACAATGAGCTATGCTTTCAGTGCCATCGCAGCGATATCTATGATACTTATGATCATCATCATCACAAACGAGCCGGAGAATCCGGAGAGGCCGTTATCTCAGAATCCGGAGTGAAGTTCGAGGTAGGCTCCGGAACCGAGTGCGTAAATTGTCACATGCACGGACAATATTACATGGGTGTAGATTATCGCAATGATCACAGCTTTCGAATTCCTCGCCCCGACTTATCCATTGAAAACGGCACGCCAAATGCCTGTAATCAATGTCATGCCAATGAGACCAATGAATGGTCGGAAAGATACATTACAGAATGGTTTGGTAAACGCAGAAGATACCACTATGCTGAGGCCTTCGCCGATGCAAAAGAGGGAAAACCCCGTGCGGCAGGTAACCTGAAATTTATTGCAGAAAATGATCTTTACCCTCCCAATATCAGAAGTCTGGCCATCCAGGATCTGGGTACCTACTTCCCTGATTCTCTCGAACCGTTGGTCGACAATTACCTCACACACATGGATCCTTCATTTCGACTGTCCGCCATGCGAAGCATTCAACAACAAACGGATAAAAATATTGAACGTCTGCTGACGGGGTTAACCGATGCCACCAAAGCAGTAAGAACAGAATCGGTTCAAAGATTGATGCAGGCAGGAGAAGACCGGATTCCCGGAAAATACAAGAGTGCTTACAAAAAAGCACTGGAGGAATATCAGGAAGTGCTGTTTTACAACGCTGACTTTCCTACCGGAAAGTTGAATCTGGCCAATTTTTATTATAACCAAAATCAACTGAATCAAGCTGAAAAGTATTACAAAGCCGCCCTTGAACAAGACAGAGAACTGGTATTCATTAAGCTAAACCTGGCCTATCTGTACAACCGGGCCGGACAAAACGACCGGGCGGAAAAACTTTTTCGTGAATACATCGAGGATACTCCTGAGGATGCAGATGCGCGCTTTTCTTTTGCGCTACTGCTCACCGAAGTAGGCAAATACGAAGAGTCCCTGAATACACTACTCGAAGTAAGAGAGATGACACCGGAAAGACCAAGAGTCAATCACAACATTGCCATGATGTACGACTTCATGAAGGACAAGAAAAGGGCTGAAGAATTTCTTTTAAACGAAATTGAAGTTTTGGATAACCTAAACAGCCAGTCGGAGCTACTTCGGTTTTATCTGGACAACAATTACGGCCAAAAAGCATTACAATTTGGAAAAGAGATTTTGGAGGATTACCCTGAAGCTACAGAGGTAGAGCAGGTAGTGAAACAGCTGGAAAACTCTTTGTCTGACTGATAATACTCTGTCGGTACAACGTGAAGCAGACAACTCACTCAGGGGCTGAAAGGATATTGCATAAAGATATTAACATTATAGAAATTAACAACGCATAATCAGGTGCAGCAGAATAACACATAAGGCTCTAATTACAAACCACTCACCGTGAGTGCCTTTCTTTAAAATAAACCTTGAATTTAGTCGGCACTTGAGAAAAAAAAATTTAACATCTTTCTAACCGAAAGAATCCTTTTGTGATTAAAAAGATTCACTATTCAAAGACGCGGTGGCCTGTCCGCTTTCCGGGCCGGCGGATGGCGGGAAGCCAAAATGGGCGAATTTCATGGCCTTGCGCAATGGCCGGAAATTTTGGCTTTCGCGGGCTGATAGGTTTAAGCGGACTAGACTTTTTTCGTTCTTTTTGGGGCAATGCCAAAAAGGACAATGTAAAGAAATCAAAAGTGGGAATGCTGACTTTTTCAGCAAGACATAATTAACCCACATTATTTTAAACTTAAAAAATTTTCAAGTATGAAAACCATTCAATTCATCATCCTTCCGCTCTTAATGATATTCATAATTAGCTGCCAGACCAAACCAGGTAAAAAGAACCAAACAACAGACGCCAAACAGGAAACTGCAGAACGAGAAAATACAGGGACCAATCAACAACTGGTATCAATCCACGAAAGTGCTTTCAATGGGAATCTGGAAGCAGTAAAAGCTCACATAAATAATAATGAGAATCTGGATGCCACCAATCCTGACGGACATACGTCCCTGATGCTTGCTTCTTTTAACGGGCATACAGATGTAATAAAGGTATTGCTACAAAACGGCGCAGACGTAAACATCCCAGACAACAAAGGGCTGACTCCTTTGCACTTTGCGGCATCAGGCGCCTTCCCTGAAACTGTAAGTCTTTTGCTGGAAAATGGTGCAGCAATCAATTCCAAAGATCAAATAGAACATTTTACACCGCTAATGTACGCAGCTGCTGAAGGAAATATTGAAGTGGTGAAAGTGTTGCTTGAGAAAGGTGCCGACACGACCCTCACCGATGATGATGGCGATGACGCAGAAGCATTCGCAAAACAAAACAATCATACCGATATCGTGGAAATACTACAAAATCAAAAAGACAAATAAACCGAAACCAACCCTTAAAATAAAAAAGAGGTTCTTCTATTTCAGAAAAACCTCTTTTTTATTTGCGAACATAACCCGATTATTTTTTGAAAACTAATCCATCACCTCTTTGGGAGAACCTGCGAAAAACCGGGGATTCGAAAATTTAATCGTTTCCGGACCTTCAGTCTTTACAACCAGATAAATATCGTTTTTCCCTCTTGCCTCACGAAGGAAGGTTTGGACCTTCCCGTTATTAACAACAGAACTCTCTTCATTAATCAACAATGTTCCCATAAGCAGTCCGTCTTTACCACCTTTTCTTATTTCTATCCGGCCCTCTTTAACAGGTTTATCCAGGTCCACTTCGAAATAGTAATAACCAGTTCCCAAATCAACTTTTTTGAAACTTACAACTCCTGTCCCATTAACTGAAAAAGCTCCATTTTCAATCGTTGCATTTTCCATTTTTGATTTTTTGCAGGCAAGAGCTATAGAAAAAGGTTGTTCTATTTCAATTTCCCTGACACCTTCAACAGTTTGTTTTACTGGGATCACCGATCCGTCTTCATTGTAATTAAGGTAATCAACACAAACAGAGCGCTGCGTCCAGTTCCCTTTGTCCTTAAACTCATCCAAGCGCCATGAAGATAGAGCCGAGGTATGATAGAAGAAATATTCCTGACCATGGTATTCAACAACCGCACCATGATTGGATTGGGTTAAACGCCAGGGGACATAATCATATCCGGGTAATTTAGGACCATTATCCACATTATAGCCCAACTCATAATTTATGGGCCCCATGTGTTTTAGTGGACCGGTAGGTGAATCCCCCATACTATAATCCAGATGAGATTTCGTACGATTCTGATCATCAGGGTTCTCTTTAGATACATCCCCATCGTATTTTGTATGGTAATTGAAGTAATACTTTCCGTTTCGCTTGTGCATCCAGGCTGCTTCCATAAAGTTTTTTGCCCCATAATCAAGCTTAAACATTTCACCATCAATTTCACGCATATTATCCTTCAGCTTCCCCATCAAAGCCTGATTCCAATAAAGATAAGCCTCTCCGTCATCATCAATAAAGACAGACGGGTCAAGTCCAGCTCTTTCAACCCCCTCCATACGGTGATTAGTGATTGTAAAACGTTGATCCATGCGATCACTTTCCGCAACAACAATGTATCGCTCTTTGGATCCGTCAGCCAGGATATTGCGCATCGGCACATAAAGGAAATAGGTTCCATTACGGTAAACGATATCTGGAGCCCACAAGGCCCAGTCTTCACCTTCAGGAACATCAAAATCCTCCACTCCCAAAATTTCACCATGATCCACCCAGGTCACCATATCTGAAGTTGAAAAAGCATGGATGGCATGCATGGTGGCATATCCGCCCCCATCTGCATGATCAACCGAAGTAACCATCCACAATCGGCCGTCAGGCATGACCTTTGGTGCTGCATCGGCAGTATACATGTGGGTTATTACGGGATTCCCATATGGATAAGGCTTGGTATTAATCTGCTTACCCTGGGCAGAGGCAACACCAGAGAAAAGAAGACTCAGAATAAAAAGCTCAAATTTTTTCATAAATTTTCTTTTTTAATAATTCTAAAATAGCTCCACATCAAAACAAGGGAAAGGCTAAGAAGCAGGAATATTCATTTTTTATTCGATCTCCACTCCAAGTTCTTTCAGCCCTGCAGCACCATTCAGAAAATGAGCTGTTATCCAGAAGACAGTCCAATCCTCAATATACCCCCCTCTGAATTGAAGGGGATTCTTTCCTTCCACATGCGCCTGACTGTAATTTGTTTGTTGAGGTTGTTCTCCCTGACTACCATAAGGATCGATCAACTGACCACAGCTACGATACATTAAAAGGGCAAGTTCTTTGAGCTGCTCATCTTCTGTAATTTGTCCCAGTCGATAAATTTCGGGTGTCATCAAAACTCCATATACATCAATGTGCATATTTTGAACCGAGACTGCCGTCCATCCACTTGTCTTAAAATCATGATCCCTCAACCGTCCGGCAGGCATATCAACGTCCCAAACATAAGTATAAGACAACACGACATCACAAGCATGTTGGGCAGCTTCAAGAAATTTTTCGTCTCCTATGGTTTCAAACAATTCCAAAAAACCCTGAAATGCGGCATAGGCTCCTTCCTTATCTTCGCAACTGGCATCCAGCGTACCTCCCCAATAAGGTTCTTCCATATTGAAATGCCTATTATAATAATGATCGCCTGCTTTTAATGCTGCCTGCAAATATTTATCATCCTTCAGTATTTGAGATGCTTTACATAAAGGGGCAATAAAGAACCCCTCATTGGTCGATTCAGGCTTCCACTCCAGGGATAAAATTCTTTGAGCATGAAAATCTGAGGCCTTTTTCAAAAAACTTTCCCATTTTTGAGGATCCAATCCGGATTTTTTTGAAGCATTAATTGCATTGGCCATATTATTCATAGCTTGTCCCTGTGATAAAATCTCAGGCATTGGTTTCCAGATGCGCTCTACCCATTTTTGGTCATCAACAGAATACCAGGTATAAAATCCTTTTCCGTCTTCACGCATTTTTATGTCGCTGATAAAATCAAGGGATTTCTGGGCCATTTCCATCACCTCAGAAGGCTTTCCAACATCATCTTGCAGTACCTGAAATGCATACCCCGGAGCAGCAGCCTGACCAACCCATCCCAATACCAAATATTTTTTTAACGCATTATCAAATTGATTAAATCCACTGGCTTTGCCTTCCTCTATCCATCGGGATTCTGCAAAACGATATTTTGAAGCCAGTATATCCTTAATAGGAGGAAAGGTTTTTAATTCAACCGGCTGAAAAAGGTCAATTGAAGTATGTACAGGACCAGTGAAGCTATTGCCTTTTTCGGAACCAGTAGTTACCTCAATGTAAAAGGTCTTCTCAACAATTCCTCCGGGAGCAATATTTAGAAAAGCATCATTGTAAGAAGCCCAGATATCTCCTTCCTGAAAAGCTTTTATTACACTTTTCATTCCATTTGAAGCTGTGGGCCCTGACAAAGCTACCAATTCGGTAGTTTCATGTCCTCCTTTCAATCCTAAAGACCACCATTGATCCTGCTTATTGGCATAAGGAACAAGAGATGGTAAAGAATGTAAAGCAACAGATGTCACGCCATCATCCCCCTGTTTTTCTAGCATAGCAAAGGGCATTGGAAACCGGTGCTCTTCAAATAGATGATATTCTCCTTCCTGATTACCAAAAACCGGCACATTACCACTTCTGGCACCAGAGGGATTGCCATAATAATTGATCCCAGGGAGAAATGGCTTAACCGCTTTGGACTTCAAACTGAAACGGACACTTAACGTTACTTCTCTAAGCGTATCCTCCCCCGTCCAATGGAACCGGCGTGTACATTTTATAACACCTGGTTTCACCATGGCGTAGGCATCTCTTAAGCTTAATATTTCACCCGCTATTTCAATTTCACCCGCCAATATGTGATTCGGGCCCGATATCTCAAAATGTTTCGGAGAAATATTTTTCCATTCTTTAATCCAATTATTATCCCATCCAAGGCCAATGCTCCATAGACCTTCAGCAGGCTCTGAAAGGATGGTTTTACCCTCCTCTTTTACCTGAAAGTGAAAAGCACCGTCGATTTCCGTTATTTCAAAAATTCGTTTGAGCTGCCCGATGGCCGGATTACATGCACCAATAGCAACAATCAAGAGAAAAGTTATTCTCCATACCAATTCTGATCTCATTTCAACTTCTGTTTAAATGTCACCCGCTCACCGTTAAGTGAATATTTCAAATAATTCATTAATATTTTTCTGGCCACAATAGCCGACCTGGCTCCACTTGAAATGGCTCCTTTCAAATCCAGACCTGAAACAATAATACGCCCCATTCCAACTGGAATAACAGCAACAGCTGTAAAGACTTCCTTACGGTGATCGGCATAAACGCCCACTACACTTTCCCCATCCGGCAATCTTAATCCAAACCTTTCGCGATTGTACCGTGCAAGGGACTGATACTCCCAATTAAAGGCAGTATTTACAGGCAATCCTTCAAAAAGCGGATGTTCTCTGACAAAATAATTTCCACCAAACCAATTTCTGTCGATGTGTTCCATTCCGCGATACTCAATAATTTCCTTGTCATCGAAATAATTACACCAGTTATCAGCTCCGTCAATTACAAGCATCGTATTGCCTTCAGATATCCAGTCAATTATTGGATCATCCATTCTGAAATTACCTTTGACAAACCCCGGTTGAATATCTTCCCCTACAATTAAAACACTTTTTACGGGGCGTCTTTTCCGTGCACTGTATTCCGAATAATCTATCCCGTCAATTAAATTTAAAAGTTTCTGAACGTTTCCGGAGGTATCTGCCACTTCAAAATCATTTTCAAATTTCCAAACCGGCTCATCCAGTGCAAATAGCAACTCCCGCCCTTTAGCAATAACCTGCTGTCCTTTCAGAAGTTCCGCCTTCACCAAACTATATCCAGGATGACGTGGTGAAATAACAAATTCATCCATCAGCAATTCCCCATATTTCACTCCTCCTGAAACAACAACGGGAATAAGATTGTGAGAAACAACCCCCAGAGTATCGGAAACAGTTATTTTTAAATTAAAATCTCCATGCAGGTTTTCCTCATTGACAATAAAGAAATCAGCCAGTACACTTTTATTAACCGCTGAAACCTTATTCCTGAGCTTAACCGCAACATAAAGAGGCTGATTGTAATAAGCCATGATAGAATCATCCGCTTTGGGATTTCGATAGATGTCCACAATTCCGGAGTGGTTCTCAACTTTCGTGTCTTCCCACCCATTCACGACATAAGCATCCCCGGTATTTCCAATCCGGAAGTTCTCAATAATTCGCCCCTGATAGTAATGAGCATTCTTAGCAATACTTTTTGTTAAAGCATCCACCGAGGGAAAACCTTCTTCAAAGCCCTTATTTTTTATGTATTCATCATAAACATCATACATCTGAAGGTAAGCATCACCATCCCAACCTCTTTTATCATTTTTATTCAGTTCTTCTTTTATAAACTCCAATCTGGGCAAGGTGCCTATCGCACCATCTTCTCCAAGCATCACAATCTCCTCAGGATGACCATAATGACGATAAATATCAGAGGGTTTATTGTAAAAATCATCGGCATATACTCCCGGTCCGCCTGCATGATGTTCATCCCACCATCCAAAATCATAAATAGTGTGATCATAAGGCAACATGTGGGACTTAAAAGGTGCGGGCGTCTTGGGACATTCACCTTGATGAAATTTAGGCCCGAAATAAGTAGAAGTAAATGTGATTATGCGTGTTTCATCAACCCTGTGTGCTTCTGCCATATCTTTTAGCTCATTTTCAAAAGGCTCCCGGGCCGACTCATTAATCATATTGTAGATTACCATGGAAGGATGATTCCGATCTCTTTTGACCATTCTCAACAATTTTTCCCTCTTCCACCTCTGCAGCAAGTCTGTCTCATTCGGCTTATATCCCCCAGGCTCCTGATAATATAAAAGACCTAATTCGTCGGCATAATTTAAAACAAGGGTCTGCCCTATACCGCGATGAAAATTAAGCATATTCAGTCCAAGTTTTTTGGCAGTGGTTATCTGTTTTTCAGCCAATTCAGGAGTTGGATAAATACCATTAACAGGCCAGTGTCCCCAGGATATGGCACTCCGGAGTACAATGCGTTGCCCATTCAAAAAAAACATTTTATCCTCTCCAACCTCTTTAACTTCAAACCACCGAAAACCAAATCTCACATTTTCAATATCCCGGTCTCCTCCTTCCGATTCCCAATCTATATTCAAATAATACAACACCGGATTTTCAACACTCCAGGGCAATGCATCTTCAACTTCAATATGCTCAGTAATTATTTTGGTTTTATCGAAAGCACCGACCCTGATAGTTCCTTGTTTAACCAGTTCCTTTCGGGAATCCAGTATCTGATAACTCAATTTCCCTTGTTCTCCTTTTCCCTTCAGTGCAGTGACAGTACATTCCAGGTCTATAGCTTTAAGATCAGGGCCATTCTTCACAAAAACATCAGAAATATGAGTGTCATCTTCGGCACGCAAAACAACACCTCCGGTAATACCTCCAAAACCATGACTGGGCGGTATAAGTTGGTCGCCCCAATAAAAAGCATCCCAGTCCCGCCATGCAAAATTGCCACAAGGGTCGGTTATCCGGACAGCTATTTTATTCATTTCTCCAGGTTCAACAAAAGAAGAAACATCTACAGAAAAAGGTGTTCCATTAATCAAGTCATATCCAGCCAGTTTATTATTTACAAAAACCTCAGCCCGAACCCTGACACTTTCGAAATCCAGAAAAACATGTTTCTTCCTCCATTCTTTTGGTACTTCCACTGAGGTAAAAAACCAGGATACACCGGTATAGTTTCCTGCAATACCTGTGCTGTTCCCGTTTTCTCCCCAAAAATATTCCTCTACAGTTGCCGGAAGGTTTGTCTGAGTGTCTTTTTGTTTGTATAGCTTCTCCCACCCAATGGTCGGTTCATTGACCGGCAATTCAGCTACATTAATCGGCGGAAGAAATAAAGAATCATCCACCCACTGGGCCGCTTCATCCAACCAGATATTCCAGGTCAGAGATGAACAATCAATTACTTTTTGAGAAAACATATTCCCCCCAATAAAGAAATTGAAAGCAACAACTGCAAAAAATAATTTCTGTCTCATTTTTCGTTTTTTTTAAGATTTTCATAGATGAATCGAATTCACCCTTTTGCTTGATGCTGAGTTGAAAACCATCTGACATGTGGGTCAATAGTACCTGATTGTGCTTTCAAATCCTCATCTCGTCTGAGGTTTCTTTCTTGTGACGGATCATGAAACGTTTTAAGAATGATATATCGAATGGTCTTAAATAGAATTTTTAGATCCATCCAAAAAGTGGGATAATTAAGATAAACCATATCATAATACAAACGATCGGTCAACTCCTCTATACTGCTGGCGTATCCGTATTTTATCATTCCCAGAGAGGTGAGTCCGGGCTTTTGCTGATAAATAATTTTGTAATAAGGCACTTTATTCGTCAGCAAACGGGCAAAGAAAGGTCTTTCAGGCCGAGGACCAACAAGAGCCATATCGCCTTTTAGTATATTCCAGAATTGAGGTAGTTCATCAATATGCCAGTAGCGAAGAAACTTGCCTAACTTGGTAATTCTGGGGTCATATTCCCCTGACAATTGGGGCCCGTTTTTTTCTGCAGAAACCCCCATCGTTCTGAATTTGTAAAGTGTAAAAGGGCGTGCATTTTTCCCCAATCTTGTTTGCTTGTAAAAAACAGGTCCAGCCGATGTAAACTTTATTAACAAAGCAATAAAAGGCAGAAGAATTCCTAAAAAAATGATTCCTACTAAGGAAATTATTTTGGCCAATATTATTTTCAATATTTGATCAATAAAATTAATCTTGTCAGAAAACAACCGGATGTGTGGAAGATCACTAATATTTTTCATGCCTGTAAGACCGGAGAAAAGACTTATATCAACCGGAATAAATTTTATGACAGCCCCCGAAAATTTTAACTTTAAAAGTAGTTCCTGAGATATTTCGATCTTCCAGGGATAACCAATTATAATAAGCTCATCAACGGGATCGGTATCCAAAGAATCAAAGAATTGCTCTACTTTCCCGGAATATGAATAAGAAATAACAAACCTTACATCACAAAAATACTCCAACTGACTGTATTGATGACAATTCAAATATTTCCGGATGCTTGACAAAATCACCTTATTGGGAATTTGAAAAAAGAGCAATACCAATTTCCTTTGATCTTTCACTTTCCTCTTGATCATTGTTGATTTCATTTAAGTACGAAAATAAATTCTCCGCTACTGCCCTGATGTTTCGTCTTGGATAATATAGAACCTACACATCCGTATTTTATCAAATCATCTTTTAGAGACATTCTAAAAACAAGAAACATCATTAATACTTTATGATATTTTTCAGCAATCGCCTGGCTACTACACTTGCTTTCTTATTGCCAGCAAGAGCTCTTTCAAAATCAAGGGTAGTTACAACAATTTTTCCCTTTCCACAGGGCAAGATGCTCAATGCAGAATAAAGCTCCGCCTGATGATCAGCATAAACACCTACAACTGTCTCTCCATTTTTTAAACGCATGCCTTTCCGGTCGTTTTTGAAATCAGCAAAGACCTGATATTCCCAATTAAATGCAGTATTGACAGGTAATCCATTATAATATGGGTGTTTTTTGTTGAAGAAATTCCCTCCGAACCAATTCCCCCTGATCTCTTTCTCTCCCCTGTAATCAACTATTTCTTTGGAATTCAAAAAGGTAAGATAGGCAGCAGGATCATCGAGTACAATCAAAGTATTTCCATTTTTTACCCACTCAAGCATTTTGTTTCGTATGTGGAAATGATTGAAATAAATACTTTCCGGCATACCTGCAGTGATGATAATCTTCTCCCTGGGAAACCCTTTATCGTATGCATTAAAATCAATATTGGCAGCTTGAAGCATTTTTGAAACCACTTCGCTCGTATCGTAAACAGCAACCATCGGAAGGTTGTCCACGACCGGATCAACGGCAAATATTTGATCACTTCCGGAAGCCAATGCGTTGTTATGCTTCATCAAAACTCCTTTGACAGTAACATAGCCTGCGTTTTTGATTTCAAGACTGATATCACTTACCAATAGTTCGCCATAAGTAGTTCCTCCTGTTACTGTTACAGGAAAAGCCTTTTCATAAAAGACACCTGAAGAATCTTCAGCAGTAATGTGAAGCTGATAATTGCCGGAAAGATCTTCCTCATTAACAATATAGAAATCAACGACAGACCGTCTGTTTTTCTCAACAACTTTATCGCGTACTTTCACTGCAACATATAACGGCTGATTATAGCGGCTAATCAATTTAGTATCTCCTTTGGGATTTCGGAAAGGATCAACTATCCCGGAATGATTTTCAATTTTAGTCCCCTCCCAACCGTTTACATAATAACCATCCACGGTGTTACTGATTCGGATATTTTCAATAATCCGCCCCTGATAATAGAACGCAACATTTCCAAGTGAGGTGGTTAGATCATCAACTTCAGGAAAAGCATTTCTGAATTCGTTCTCATCAAGAAAATCATTATAGGCTTCATATTGTTTCAGATAAGAATCACCATCGTACCCTGTTTCACCAATTTCTTTTATTTTTTCAGCCATTAACTGCAGTCGGGGCGGTGTTCCAATAGCTCCGTCTTCTCCCCATTGAACAATTTCCGAAGCATTATTCGAGTTGCGGTGAAAATTATCGGGCCCATTGTAAAACTCATCCCGGTAACTTCCCGGCCCGTCCGGATGATGTTCATCCCACCATCCGTAATAATGCACCTCATCATCGTAGGGAAGCATGTGCATTTTAACCCCTGCTGTATCCCATGGCATAGCTCCTCCATGAAATTTTTTAAACAGATTGGTTGAGGTATAAGTAATTATTCGGGTTTCATCAATTTTATGAGCTCTGACAATATCTTCTTTTTCATGAGAAAGCGGATCCCGGCCTGATTCATTAATCATGTTATAGATTACGAGAGAAGGGTGATTCCTGTCCCGCCGAATCATGCGAAACAATTTCTGCCGGTTCCATTCCTGTATGAAGCCCGAGCCTGCCGCTCCTGTTTTGTAGCCTCCCGGTTCAGCATAATAAAGCAATCCCATTTCATCAGCCAGATCCAGAATCTCGGGATGCCCGATGTTCCGATGAAAATTGAGCATATTTAAGCCCAAAAGCTTGGCTGTTTCGATTTGTTTTTTGGCCAAACCGAAATCGGGGAACTGACCATTAATGGGCCAAAAACCCCAGGAAATGGATGAAAGAACTACGACCCTTCTTCCATTAAGGAAAAACATTTTGTCGCCTTCCACATCTTTTACCTCAAACCACCTAAACCCAATTTTTCGATTAAACTGATGCTTATCCCCCTCCTCAGGAAGCCAATGAACTTGAAGCTCGTAGAGATTTGGATCTTCAGGCGACCACAACCTGGCCTTTTCATACTCCAAAGAAGTTTTTACAACAGGTGAGGCTCTATTCGAGCTGACTTGCATTTGTTTCTTAACAACCGGTTTATCAGCCTTTCCTTTCTCCCATAGTTCAAACATCAAAATACCCTCAAGTGATTTTCCATCTGCTTGTGCCAGCGAAACCTCCAGATCAATACTATTTACCTGAGGGGTGTTTTTCACAAATACATCTTCTATGTAAGAATGTCCGGTAACACTCAAAAAAACTCTTCCGGTGATTCCACCGAAACCATGACTTGGTGGAATCTGGTAGTTACCCCATTTATGTGGGAAAAAATCCATCCACTCAAAATTACCATCCGGGTCAGTTATCCGAACGGCAATTCTATTTTTCCCTCCATACTTTAAGGCCCGGGACACATCAACCGAAAAAGGAGTTCCGTTAATCAGATCATATCCAACCAACTGCTCATTAACAAATACCTCTGCTCTCATCCGACAACTTTCAAAGTCAAGCACAACTCTCTTCCCTTCAAACGATTCGGAAACATCCATCTCAGTGAAAAACCATGACACTCCTTTGTAATTACCTGCAACTCCGTATTTATTACCGTTAAAACCCCAGAAATGCTCTTCTACAGTGGCCGGTAAATGAACGGCTTTTCCTCGACCATCAAACAAACCACTCCATCCACAGGTGGGCCTGTTGTATGGAAGATCTTCCAATTGAACGGGTGGTAAAAACAGACTGTCATTCTCCCATTCAGCCTCGGAATCTAACCATATTTTCCAGTCCAGATCTGATAAATTCACAAAATCCCGATTAGCTTGAGCTTTCAATGAAGATAAAAAACTAAAAGTCAGCAGAAAAAAAAGCAACGATAGCTTCATAGTTTTGTTAAATTAAACATTCCATATACAGGAAATATGGTTAATTTGGCCGGTCACAATATTTAAAAGACATAAAAAGAGGTAAAGTCGGGACAAAGTATGATAGTGTATTCCTTCACCCCGACCTATAAGCACCAACAAACCTATTTTATCTGATTAGGAATTTCTCAACAACGGCACCTTTTGCATCATAAAACTTAGCAAAGTAAACTCCGTTTGAAAGTCCTGGATTCAAATTATAGGTAGTATAAACTTCACCGGTTAACAGATCCTGATCTACCTTTACCCCTTTTGAATCAAATATTTCCATCTTAACTACCGGGCTCGAATAGGTCAAGTTCAACTGAAGAGCACTATCACATATTACATTAGACACTAAAAATCTGGGGGAACCATCATCTTTAATAGTAAAAACCGGATTGCTGTCATCAAAAGCAACAAATTTGAGATAGTTCAAATCAACTCCATAGGAATCAGCCATAATCCTGAATCTCAAAAAATGATCTGAGTCAATAGAAAGTCCCCTAAACGATGCATCGATCCATCCATTGGTATTTCCGGGAACAACGGTTTGCGCAATACATTGCTCACCATCAAAAAACTTCAAAATCACGCTATTCGAATTCGAATTGCGAACCCTGGCCTTCAATTCATATTTTCCTTTATCAAAGTCCTGAATAGTATATTGAAGCCATTCTCCTTCATTCATGGAAGTAACATGGTAAGCCCCGTTTGAATCATCCGTGATTTCAATATCTACATTATCATCCCTGTAAACACCGCCTGCATTTCCTTTTGTCAGGTCATAATAAGTAAGTCCGTTAGCACCTTCATCATAGTCCTCTGCTTCAATAATTCCCGGAATAGATAAGGCGTTAGGTTCAAAAGAGTTGTTCTTTAAAAGTTTCTCTTTTAGCTCTTGTCCGATTTTCTTCATACTATCAATTTGTGCACTGAGCTTCTGCACGAGGTTTCCATATTGGCTTTGACCATAAAGGTTATTCCATTCATAAGGATCAGCTTTCATATCATACAGCCGACTATTGTTTCCATCTTTCACTAATCTGTACTCATTAGTTTTAATATAGTCTATACCTGCATATGTCATCATTACGGGCCAATCCCAATCCCGTCTTGAGGGATCTTCAAGCAAAGGGGTAAGACTACGTCCTTCAATATCCGTTTTAGGAGCCAGTCCGGAAAGCTCCACTAAAGTAGGATAGATATCCTGCATACTTACAACCTTTTCACATACCTGCCCATTTCCTTCTGCCGAAGGATCATAAATGATCATGGTGGTATGATTGGCTTCATCCCATGTACTAAATTTACCCCAGTGACCTTTTTCACCCAGGTGCCAACCGTGATCCCCCATAAATACCACAATGGTATTATCTTTATAAGGACTGTTTTCCAGGGCATCCAGCATTACGCCAACGTTGTAATCTGCCAATTTGCAAGAAGCCAGGTAAGCATGAATGGCTTCCATCCACTTATCGTTATCAACAATCTCCTGATGAATATCATTACCCGCCTCATTATTATAACCTTTGGGAACTACCATATCTGCACGGTCAAATTCTTCCCAAAAACTTAAAGGACTATGCCATGCCATATGCGGTCTGAAAACGCCACAGGCAATAAAAAAGGGTTTATCCTTATTTTCTGATGTATCATATCCTTCAATTAATCGGGCGGTGTTCATGGCCAAATGATAATCGCCACAATTATTCTCATTCATGACCCGTTCATTGGCACTCCAACCATAGTTACTTTTTGTCGTAAGAAAAAACCGGTTAATGTCCCCACCATTACATCCGGAATTACTTTTATCCAATGAATCCCAATGAGTAGGATCTGTTTCTTCATCCCCCATAGTTCCTGGATGCCAGATCTTACCTGCCGCATGAGTAAAATACCCGTTATCCATAAAATACTGATGCAAGGTTACAATGTTTTCAAAACCTTCTTTATGACGAACGAAACCACCTCCGTTAGTTGAAATTCCGGTAGTAGAGGGGCGAAATCCTGATAGCATGGCATTTCTGGAGGGATTACAAACAGGAGAGGCACAATGAGCGTCATTAAAAAAAACACCTTTATCAGCAAGTGCATCAAGATTTGGTGTTTCTGCTGCCGGATAGTAACCATCCTTACTGGTCCAATAGTTAAAATCATCGGCCATCAAAAATAGAATATTCTTTTTTTCCTGCCCTTTGATTGAAAAACCAACAAGAAACAATAAGGAAAAAAGCACAAGGTTTGAACTGATTCTTTTCATGACTGGTTTTTTTTATTTTGAGGAATAGACTCCTGAGGAAGCCAGGTCTTTAATTCATCCATTAATTCCCGGTATTCAGGCTTGCCGGCAAGGTTTATAAACTCATCGGGATCTGCATTACGGTCATAAAGTTCCTCTTCTCCATTCTGATAGTGGATATAATTCCAGTTATCAAGCACCACCGAATGACTGCCTTGTTCCCAGGTTATAATAGCAGGCTGTTTCCGGGATGCTTTGGGATTAATCAATAGTGGCTCTAATGAATGTCCCTCCATACTTTTTGGAATATCCAAATCAAGAAGATCAAGAACGGTAGGATAAATATCCAAAATAGAAACCGCGACATCGGTTTCACCGGGTTGAATTGTATTCTCCGGAAGTCTTATTATCATTGGAATTTGAGTGGCCTGACGCCAAAGAGAAAACTTCTCCCAGCGGTTTTTATGTCCTGTTTGAAAACCGTGATCCGTAACTAAAATTACTATAGTATTATCTTTATACGGACTATTATCTAGGGCACCCATGAACTGTCCGATACAGGCATCAGCAAAGGAACAACTCGCCAGATATCCTTGTACAGCCTTTTTGAGCTGGCCTTTTTCTTTGACTAATTTCACAAAAGGACTTGACCAATTGACCTGCCCCGCTTCTGGAATATCTCTCATGTCATCCTCAGGCAATTCAGGAAGTTCAATTTCATCCAGTGGATACATATCAATAAACTCCTGAGGTACAATTTGCGGTGAGTGGGGACGGAAAAAGCCTAATCCTAAAAAGAACGGATTTTTATGATCCTTTTTCAAAAAGTCAGCACCAAATTCGGCAATTTTCCAATCACCACAAGCTTCCTTAGCCTGAGGAATTCCTCCCCATACACCAAAGCGGCAGATATATTTCATTCCGCTGTTCTGATATTCTCCTTCAACAAAAGGCTTTTCCGCACCTTCCAGCCAACTAGCAAAACCATCTTCATTCAAGAACAATTTATGCCCGGGAGTTCCAACATTGCCTTTCCATTGAAAATCCCAGGACATGTCATCGGAAAGTTCGGCCGGTTCTTCCTTTGTGCCCCGGGGATGATGGAATAACTTTCCAGCCGCAACAGCAACATAACCCTCCTGGCGCAGCCTTTGGGGAAGTGTTATTATATCCTCGCCCCCCTGTCGCTCTCGGAAATTCCCCTGATTGGTGTACTGCCCGGTAGTTTCGGGTCTCATACCGGAAAAAAGAGCAACACGGGAAGGATTACAGGCAGGAACAACACAATGTGAATTTGTAAAAAGCCTTCCTTCCTTTGCCAGTTGATCAATATTGGGTGTTTTAGCATTACCTCCTAATGCCCCAACCCAATTATTCATATCATCCACTGCAATAAGAACAATATTAGTTTTTTCATCAAACGTTATAACCTTTTTCTCTGTTTCCTCACCGATAGAAGAACATTTGGAAAAGAGCATTCCAATGAAAAGGCCTCCAATAATCAAGAAGCCTTTTCTGCCTGTTTTGCTAAAATCCATGCCTATTAATTTTCAGGATAGTTAAGCAGATCCCTGATCCATCCGGGAGTCTGATTTCTTGGATTCGCTTTCACATAATCAAATTCCGGGTTTACACAGCGATCCAACCATCTCTCATATATAAATCTTAAATCTTCCACTTTTTCCGGATACTGCCCTTTGTCATCTGTTTCCAGAATCCATTTATCCAACTTTCCCCTCAAGTCTTTCAAAACTTCAGCGTACTGAGGATCCGCAGCAAGGTTATTTATCTCATGTGGATCAGCTGCAATATCATACAACTCTTCTTTGGGTTTGGTTGGCTCCCAGTATTTTGCCTGAACATCATTCAACTGACCGGTTTCATACATATTCTTCAGCATCTTAAAAATGGGTCTTGAATCCCGATAATTAGGTTGCATATAAGATCTCTCAGGATGAAAATTTCTGATGTATTTGTATTGTTTTGTTCTAATGCTTCGAATTCGGTCAATGGTAAAATCACATCGATCACGTGTTGAAACCACAAAATCACGATGAAAATCCTTCGCAAACACGTTGCGACTTTCCATAAATTCGGGCACTTCCAATCCGGCAATGGCCAGGCTGGTAGCTGTAACATCAATAGCACTTATCAAATCGCCACGTCTGGTACCTTTTTTGATTTGCTTTTTTATCTCAGGATCATCTCCGAAATAAGATACGATAAATGGTATATGAATACCTCCTTCGTAACAAAACTGTTTGTGCCTCAAGCCTTCAAAGCCATGATCGGAAAAGAAGAATATTACAGTATTCTCCAATTCTCCATCCTCTTCGAGTTGTTTCAAAACCCGTTCTACATCATAATCCACCATTTTAATAGCATCATAATGGAGGGCCCATTCTTTACGGATCATCGGATGATCAGGGAAATAGGGGGGAATATCAATATCATTCGGACTGACTCGTTCTGACTTCTTTAATGTTGCCTCATACTTCGCAACACTAGAGGGGTGTGGAAGGGCATATTTCCCTCCTGTAATCTGAATTTGCCCAAAGAAAGGCTGATCTTCCTGACGCAATGAATCCCGCCAATGACCACCTCCTCCAAGTGTATACCAAAAGAAGGTTTCAATATCTCCCGAATATAATTTTTGGCGGTTATAGGTAAAGTTGTAATCGTCTTTACCATTATTGTAGGTATAATAGCCAGCTTCGCGGAATAATTCAGGAACAGTTGTTACACTATCGGGAAGATAATGGGCAGCTTCAACCGTTCTGGCACTATGGTGCTGGTGAGTTCCCAAGGTGGTTGCCATGACCCCGGTAATAATAGATGACCGGGCAGGCGAACACACCGGAGCTGCTGCAAAAGCATTCTCAAAAACCACTCCGTTTTCCACAAGACGATCAATATTTGGAGTACTACTTAAATCATGACCGTAACATTTTAACCATGGATTAATATCTTCAACAAAGAACCACAATACATTGGGCTTTTTGCTTGGTGCCTGATCACCTTGTTCATCAGGTGAAGAACAGGAATTCAGGACTATTAGTCCGCTCAAAGCCATCAAAATCATTGATGACTTCAACCAGTATTTCATGAAAGATTTCATAACTAGTGATTTTATTTATTTTTTAATTCAATCTTAACCTGCGATTCCCAGGTCGATTTGTTAGCTTTAGTAACACGCGTTTTATCTAACTTCTCCACTTTCCTGTCGTACGTGAACAAACCATTCATTTCATTTTCGACATCTGTCCACTGCGTATACACTGCTGCATTCAACCCTTTAGCCTGAAAGCCAAGAATCATATCAACAAATCGCTCATACTCAGCGGTAGCGGCTTCTTTCCCCTCATAATTGTAGTGCACCCATGGCCCGTCTTCATCCCAAATATGGCCATCTATATTATAGCCTATAGCACCATACTCGCCGCATACAGTAGCTCTTTGAGCACTAACCAAGGCTACATTAGGCGGTCTGTAGGAGTGATTACTTTTAATATGCCCGACCTCAAAATCAACACTGGGCTTCCCTGCATCAATACCGGTATTGCCGGTAACCAGACGTGAGGGATCCAATGCCATTACATTTTTGGTATTGCGTTCTACATCATACACTCCCCAATGTTCATTAAAAACAACCCAGTTAATAATGGAAGGATGATTCCAGTGGCTTTTCACCATTTTCTGCAACTCAGCTTCAAACTGGATCTTATCCATTTCATCCCGTTCCTGAAAAGTCCCCGGCATATCCTGCCATACCAGGATACCCTCTTTATCACAATGGTAATACCATCTCTGGGGCTCCACCTTTATATGTTTCCGCACCATATTAAATCCCCATTCTTTCATATTCCTTATTTCCCATTGCATTGCTTCATCACTGGGGGCTGTATACAAACCATCGGGCCAATAGCCCTGATCCAGTGGCCCCATTTGAAAGAGATATTCATTGTTGAGAAAGATGCGTTGCATACCAAACTCCTTCTTTAAAGAAATTTTCCGCATACCAAAATAAGACATAACGGAATCTACCACCTGCCCTACAGAGTCTTTAACTACCAAACTCAAGTCATACAAAAATGGATCGTCAGGAGACCAAAGCCTGGGATTTTCGATTTTTAAGGCAATCTCATTTAAAGAAGTGCCAGCATAACGAGCAACATTCTGATCTCCTTCTAGTGCATTAACTTCTATAGAATAACCATCCATAAAGTTTTCAACTTCCACTTGAAGTTCAAGAGATTCTTTATCAATATCAGGAACTGCATGAAAATTCTTAATGTGGGTTTTAGCTACAGGTTCCAACCAGACAGTTTGCCAAATCCCGGAAGAAGGAGCATATACAAACCTTTGCGGGTCATTAAATCTTTTCTCATTCTGCTTCCCTGCTGCTATGGGTTCTGAGTTGGAAGGATCAAACACTTCAACAATAAGCTCCTGCTTCCCCTTATTCCTTAAAAAACCCGTAACATCAAAACTAAAAGCGTCATACCCTCCCCGATGAATTCCAACTACCGAACCATTCAGAATAACTTTTGCCTCCCAGTCAACTGCTCCAAAATGCAAAATCACATTTTGACCTCTCCACTCTTTAGGAATTTCAAAGAACCTTTTATAACAAGCCCTTTGACTGTCAAACTGCTTCCTGACACCGGAGAGAGCAGACTCCCAAGGAAATGGAACCAAAATTTCTCCGTCCAGATGATCGCCAACAGCTATTTCATCTCCCTCTTCAATCGGTTGGAACTGCCAAATACCATTAAGATTCAACCATCCGGCCCTTTTCATTATAGGTCTGGGATATTCTTTATAAACATTCTCAGGAGTCAATTCATGGCCCCATTTTGTGGACAAGGGCACTTCTGCCATCTCCCACTTCTGAGCCTTAAGCATACCGCTAAAGAGAAAAACAATCAAGGGTACAATTACCCTCATGTTTATAATCCGTATTTTCATAGTATCTCTTTTTGTAAAATCATAACTCATTCAGCAGGTAATGCGGATCTCCATCCTTCATATAGCATTTCCCTCAACTCGGCTTCAACAGCTTCGTATTCTTCTTTTCCTGCAAGATTTATCTGCTCATTGGGATCAGTCTGATGGTCATACAACTCTATTGCAACAGGTGAATTTTCATTCGGAAATTCATAAGAAGTAAGATATTCGCAATACCTGTATCGTTTGGTACGAACAGTTCTTCCATATAAGGGAGCCGGTGCCATCGAAAAAGCAGCTTTTTTCCACTCTTTTTCAGGATTCTCAAGAAGTGGTTTGAAACTAATACCTTCCAACCGGTTATCCCTCTCAATATTCCATAAATCACAGAAAGTGGGGAGCAGATCCACAAGCTCAACAATTTCGTCACTCTGAGTTCCATTCCCTTTTGCTCCGGGAACATAAACAATAAAAGGCACTCGGATGGTTTCTTCAAAAAGAGTATATTTGCTCCAACAACCATGTTCTCCCAGATGAAAACCATGATCAGCAATTAACACTACAATGGTATTTTCCGATATGCCATTCTCTTCCAGAGCATTTAATAGTCTCCCAACCTGAGCATCAATAAAAGAGCTTGTTCCGTAGTAAGCTGCAATCGCCTCTTTTTGCCTTTGCAGAGTAGGTTTAAACTGATCATACATCCCATTAAAAATATCGTAGTTATTGCCCTTTCTCACTGCAATATTGGGGACTCCCTGATCCTTATCCCGGGTTACCTCGCTAATTGAAATATCTGCAGTATCGTAAAGGGCAACATATTTCTCCGGTGCTAACAATGGTGTATGAGGAGCATACAAACCAACATTGAGAAAAAACTGCTTCTGGCTCCTTGCAAAATCTCCTATCATTTTCTCTGCCAATCGGGTCACGATCCCATCTTCGGTGTACTTATCCTCTAAACCAACATTACCAATCATTTCTGCATGATATTGCTGAAAAGGTTTCCGTAAACTCCAGGTATTTGGTTCTCCCCGTGCCAGTCTGGCTTCTTTTTCTTTCTGAAGTTTCACAAGCATGGAATCGTGCTTTTCATCAGGCACCCAAACCCAATCGCGTTCGGGAGCACTATCCAGAATATGAGGTATAACATGCGTGTACTTTTGAATACCATCAAACGGTCCCCTGTCCGGCTCCATATCAATCACATTTCCATCTTGGGTAACAAATGGTTTTTCCATTTCAATCTGATCAAAATGATTGATCACATTGAACGAATGTCTCCACTTATGCATCAATTTACCGGTTTGTGCGGTATGGGCGCCGTTTTGTTTTAACAAACCGGCCATGTTTGGATCATTCCATCCGATATAATTATCACAATCATCCGGATTTCCATAAACCCCGGTTGCATCAGGACGCAGACCCGTTGTAAAGGAAGCTCTGGATGGATTACATACAACACCCTGGGCATAAGCACGATTAAACTGAATTCCTCTTTGGGCAAGACGATCCACATTTGGAGTTTTTACAATTGAATTACCATAAGTCCCAATGGCTTTAGCATTCCAATCCTCAACCGTAATGAATAAAATATTCATTTCATCTGTACCGGTTTTTTTTTCTTTCAAAAATGAACTACCCTGAAGGGCAAAAACAAAAACGATAAGAAGTAATGATAGAAAAATATTCCGTTTCATAATTATGATCTAAATCTAAGAAATGATGTTAAAAAAAATTCTGGCCTTATTTGCAATACATAGAGAAAGAGTCATTAATTTCCATTTGAATAAGAAAACATAGATCAGATGCAACTATTGTAACTGAACCAAGTACACCAACTCATTTGCCAGAATTATGAAAAGCAGTCTTTTACTCCAGGCCTGTTTGACACTCATCCAATTCCAAAAGCCTAAAGATTAAATTGTCCTTTATTTCAAGTTTTATAACTCTAAAAGCAAAAAAGATTAGAGGCATATAAATAACCAGTTCAATACTAATGCCTCTAATCTCATGGGGCAAGGGGCAATCAAGAAACAAAAGAACTATTTCATACAAAGACTGAAAAGATTAGCATAAAAGCGATCATCATAGCAAAGCCCAGGCCCCACCATAGCAAAACGCTGTTATACCATTTTTTCCCAAGGCCTCCTCCAAGATTGATCTTTCTAAAATTAAAGACCAGGCCTTCTCCTACATTTTTCTCATCCGCCGGAGGAGTAATAGCTCCCATAATCAACACAACAGCCGATGTAAAACCCCAAACAATTAACCCCTGGTTGGCAAAGGGTTTAATAAAACTGGCAAATGCTGACGTAGAATCCGCAAGTGGGAAAAAAACCAAAAACTTAATAATTATTGAAAGAGCCAATCCTGCAACCACGGCAATTACAGCATCTCTACCATTGATCCTTTTCCACAGCATTCCAGCCAGAAAGATCGCAGAAAATGGAGGTCCAATAAAAGTATACATCTCCTGAACATAGACGAATATGTTGATTTTGGCAAAAGTCAACACAATAGCTAAAACAATGCAAATCAATAGTATAACAGTTCCTGCCATTCTTCCAACCCGAATTTCTTGCTTTTCAGAAACCTTTGGATTTATGTACTCTTTGTAAAAATCAATCGTAAAAATGGTAGATGTGGAATTAAGAACAGAGCTAACAGTACTTTGTATTGCCCCAAAAAGGGCGGCCAAAAGAAAACCTACAAGAAAAACCGGAACAAGATTCCCAATCATCAGTATATAGGTTTTGTTGGCTTCTTCACTCATCAAGTCCCAGCTACCTGAAAACAGAAAGTCTGGCTTCATTGCGAAAAATATCAGACCGGGAACGACGACGATAAATGGCAACAATAACTTCAGGAAAGAAGCAAAAACCATCCCCATGCGAGCATTGTACATATCTTTGGCAGCAAACACTTTCTGAATCATATGCTGATTAATGGCTGTATACCATAATCCCAGATAAAAGAATGAAAAGACCCAGTGAGTCCATGGTGTTGTATCATGATTAATAGGTTGAAGCACCGACATCCTGTTGTAGTAATCCCCTGATTCAGATCCGTTCAGTATGTTTGTTACATTTTGACTAATCCAGTCACTGGCCCATCCAAGCTCTCCTTTATTGGCTTCTACCATCTTTGCAAAACCACTGAAAATCCCATCGCCTGCTCCCAACTCTATGAGCCCCAAAATGGTCACCACCAAACCTCCTACTACCATTATTAAGATAGTTAAAACATCCATCCAGGCAACGGATTTTAATCCGCCCCAAATGGCCCAAAGACCAGCAGTTATTGCAATAAGAAATATAGAGAAAAACAAACCCCAGTCGGTCTGTGCACCTGCTTTAATAGCGACTTCATTTAACCCGAAAAGCTCATTAAACCCCAAAGCTTCCTCAACAATTAATCCTCCACCGTAAATTACAGGTGCCATAAAGGCAGTAACATTGGCAAAGAGTGTAATCAGTGCAAAAATAAAGCGCATCTTGGAATTGAAACGCCGTTCCAGAAACTCGGGTGTAGTATAAACTTTTGAGGTAAGCAAAAAAGGAATAAACAACCAGATAAGAAAAGTAAAGGCGATGATTGTACTCCACTCAGGGGTGGCCACCACTATACCATAAAGAACAGCAGCACCTATCATACCCAAAAAATGCTCAGTACTGATGTTGGCGGCAATATAAGAGCTTCCCACAACATACCAGGGGAGAGATTTGCCAGCCAAAAAATAGTCAGCTGCTACCACATTTTTCTGACGACCAGCCAAATACCCTATCAAACTTAACAAGGCAAAATAAGAGAAAAATGCTAAATAATCTAACCAATGTAGTTCCATAATACATATTACAATTCATTCTCTGCCCCAACATGAGGCAGAGAATTATCTATATTCAATAATTAATTTTAAAAAGGAGTTTCTGTATCTGCACCATCCTCTTCAAATAAGGAAATTGCATCAAATGGAGTATGTGCTTCTCTAAGATACAGTTCCATTTGTTCCACAATTTCAGGATAGTTTTCTGCAACATTATTTTCTTCCCCTATGTCATTGGCGAGGTTATACAACTCTCCAATTACAGGTTTAGAAGAGTCTCGTACATTCAACTTTACATATTTCCAATCGCCACTTAGGACAGCCTGTTTACCGCCTCCTTCATAAAACTCCCAGTATAAATAATCATGTTTTTTTTGCTGCTCTTCCTGTCCCATCAATGTGGGATAGAATGAAATACCATCAATCCCAATTGGCTTTTCAACACCTGCAATATCACAGAAGGTGGGTAAAACATCCCAAAAAGCAGCTTGATGATTGGTCTCCCTGCCTTCTTTAATAACCTCCGGCCAACGAACAAAACAAGGGGTCTTAATTCCACCTTCATATAAATCCCTCTTCATACCTCTGTAGGGGCCGTTACTGTCAAAGAAATTCATTTTATGCCCACCTTCCTGATGGGGCCCATTGTCACTACAAAAAACAACAACAGTGTTTTCTGCAATTCCTAAATCTTCAAGTTTTTGAAAAAGAATCCCCATATAGTTATCAATATAGGTCATTACTGAAGCAAATCCCTTTTCCGGATCTGGCCATTCCTTACTGGCAAATCGGCCCCATTCCGGCACTTCCATTCCATTAGGTTTCGCTTCATTGTTAGCATGAGGGATATTTAAAGCATAATAAAGAAAGAACTTATCATTCTTATTTCTTTCAAGAAATTCTGAAGCCTCAACACTAAACAAGTCAGGTGCATACTCATTTCTAACTTCAGCAACTCCGGTTCCTTCCGGATAATCAGCCCAGGGATTTTTCCCATCAACCTCTTTCAGCTTGTTATCAAGAAAAACTTTTTCACCATTCTTATAAAGAAACTCAGGATAGAAATTATGGGCATGCCACATGTTAACATATCCATAAAAATAATCGAATCCTTTCCTTGCCGGATCATCTACCGGTGGTGGATGGCCTATACCCCATTTACCAATACAACCGGTTCGATAACCTGCTTCCTTAAATACATCAGCCATAGTAAATTCATCATCCCCAATCAACTGAGCAGGACTGTTTCCCCTCACCGAATTATGACCGTTGTGTTTCCCGGTAAGTAAGGCTGCCCGGGATGGGCCACAAACTGTATTCCCACAATAAAAATCATTAAACACCAGACTTTCATCTGCCATTTTGTCCAAATTCGGAGTAGTAAATTCGGTTTGACCATATTTGCTCAAATCTCCAAAGCCCATATCGTCAACAAGGACGAATATGACATTGGGTGACTCCACCTCTTTCTCCACGGAGGAACACCCCCAAAAGCATACTCCCGAAATCAGAAGAATGCCCAAAAATCCCAATAGTGTACGTTTCATTGTTAATTGTTTTATTTTCCTTTATTTAGGTAACTCCCTTCACTCTTGTATGCCTTCCCCTTGAAGAGGAAACACATCTTTATATGTTTATTATTTATCTCCATTTGAAAAATGGAACGCTCAATAAATTTCTAACATCCTCTTCTCATAAAAAAGTCACAGACTGATCCTAAGTAATTTAGAAAGTTAAAATTCACATTCTTTACAGCTCCTTTTTGAGTAGAAGAATTCAAAACAATCTACATCGATTCATATTATTCGCGTTCAACATTCTTACCCTTCATTATCGTTGCTTCCTAAGCAGGAAAACAGGTCTTAATAATTGTAAAAACAAATATATAAGTTGAAAAAAGACAGGAATGACCTCTGTAAACTTTTGCTTTGCTCTATTGTACTTCAGCACTCGAAATACTGGCATCCAATCTGGCAAAACCGGAACTCCAATACCTTTTTTCACCAAAGGCCTTAAAGCAATTAATAGCGGAGTTTTCTTTTATTGAGAAGTACATTTTTAGAAGAATAAACTCACAACAAAACAAAGAGTGCGTACAAACGAATCAATAAATGCAAAGTCCCTTCCATATTTTTGTTTTAAACTCCAGGCAGTAAATTACCATTACCCTTCCTAACTGGAGAAAGAAAACCAACCAAAAAAATTGAATCATCTAGAACTTATATGAATATGACTTGGAAAACCATCGCATTAATAACATGTATTGCAGCCTCAACATGCATTAGCTGTGACTACAACTCGAGTAAAATCAGTAAAAATAAAACAATCGTTTATCCTAAAATAAAAAACCTGGAAACTGTAGATGGATTGGAAAGATCTCCATTCTTTTCTTTAGAAGTAAACAACAAGAATGCCTTTGTATACAGAGGTTTTGAAACACGGGAAGAGCATGAATGGTATGGTGATGCAGGAACAATGACTGATTCGCCATCTTACAAGGGAGTATCATTTTGTAATTTCTCTTTTTCCGGTCAGGCAAAAATAGCCATAAGAACCAGCTCTGAAATTGAAGATTGGGAAATATTGCCCAACATTCCCTCCAAAGCACTTGCATCTGATTCATCTATAATGCTAACCATTGATACTCCCCGGAAATTTCTGGTAAAAGCTAAACTAAAAAATGAATGGCAGTTTTTTATTATTAGTGCAGAAGCCCCTGAAACCATGATTCCGGACAAAAACGACCCGAATGTATTATTTATGGAACCCGGGATACATGAAGTGGGACAAGCATGGGATCCTTTTACCAATGGAATCAATACATTATATGTTTCAGGAGGAGCCGTAGTTAAAGGCACCGTAAAAGTGCTTGATAAGGAAAATATTAGAATTCTTGGCAGAGGGCTTTTTTCTCAGGCTTTTGTCAGGCATGCCGAAGAAACGGAACCAAGACTCGAGCAGGAATGGGATTCCGACTGGATGGGTTTTCACTTTGGAAGATGCAAAAACATTGAAGTCAACGGAATTGCCGTAATAAACAGTCCAGGATATCAGATGGAATTTGCGGATTGCGATGATGTAAAGGTTAAAAACGTTAAGCTACTCGGTTTTGGAGAACATAACAACGATGGATTTCACACTTATGGTAGAAATATTACCCTTGAAGATTGCTTTGTAACAGCCAATGACGACAGAGTTTGCATCACTGGATTGTTTGATGCCTCTGAAGGCACAGGGGATATTTTATGGGATGGAACCAATAAACTATCAGGAACTCCGGTTGCAAACATAAATATCAAAAACATGATATTCTGGGGATTGCACAACAACGGAGCAGATATTATGCTGACTTGGAACGGTCAGGATTATTGCAAAGATGTGACAATCGAAAATTGCTATAGCCTAAGCCCTACAAACAAGGCATTTATTGCTTCAATGCATGGAGGTTCAGCCATCTTCAGTAACATTAAAATCAGAAACTGTTATTTAAATCATGGAAACCTGGTAAGTCTCCTTGTAAGAGATGAAGGCTATCAGGGGGCCGGAGGCGGAAGCATCAAAAATTTAACCTTTGAAAATATTCAACTGAATGTAAATAAGAGTGAAATTGGAAAATCCTTATATGGCTTTAGTCAAAAAAGCAACATAACCAAGGTTTCATTCCGAAACATTAAGGCCAACAACGGGGTAGTGAAGAATCTTGATGAAACCGGAATTTCAAGTAATGAATTTGTAAGCGATATAAATGCTTATGACCAAAAGCAATAAATTTCTAAAACTTCCCCGAAATGACTATTAAAAACATTCTCTTTTGTCTTTCTTTATTCTTGTTCTTTTGGCTGAACAGTTGTCATTTTTCTGAAAGTAAGAAAATGTTTATGTCAAGCAAGGAAAGGCTACATCATGGTTCTTTTGACAGTCTTAATGACATAAAGAATAAACTGAATATCCCGGAAGGAGTAGATTTAAAAAATATTGAATGGGATCCAGAAAATGGAAAATTCATTTTTTTAAAAACTTCTTCCTTCTCTTCTAAAAACAATATTGACAACGACCTTCATGGTTTTTACTGGACAGTACCAACCTGCATAAAAACCATCACAATAAACAAGGGTGTAACGATTAATGGAGGATTCAGAGTGCAAGGCTCCATCGAAATCATAGGGAAAGACCGTGAAACCTCCCGGATATTCGGAACCAACACTGCCAACTGGGCATTAGGAAAAAACAAACAAGAACATCCAAATTCATCCTGCAAAGGTGGAGCACATGGAGATGACCGGGCACATGATTGCGAAAAATGGAAATTTGGAGCAATTTCAACAACTAAGACAACTGCGGAAGACACTATTTTTATTAAAAATTTACGCATTGAAAATGCCAGAACGTATGCAATCACTTCGTTTTCTTCACCTATAATTGCTGATAACATCCACATTGTAAACACTCGTTCCAAACCGGATTTTCACAGTAACTCTGACGGCTTTGGAGGAGGAGAAGGCTCCATCATCAAAAACTCCAAAATAGACACTTGGGATGACGCTATTAAACTTTACAGAGATACAAGGGTCGAAAATGTCACCATCATGCACAACAAAAACGGAGCACCATTTCAATTGGGATGGGGAGACGGAATCACGGAATCAAATCATTTTTTGAGTAACGTTTTGATCGAGATTGAGAACACAGAATACTCAAATCTGGCATTATTCTCTGCTTCTCTGGATTCAGGCCTGATTATCAGAAACATTTTCATCGAAGATATCAAGGCCATCTATCACAACTTTCAGAAAATTCAAAATAATTATTCACTGCCCCTATTCTTGCTAAAATCTCCAAATTCCCTGATTAACGTCACCTTCAATGTCTCATCAGACATCTGGCTCAATGCTCCCGAATTAAAGGCCGGGAATGGATGTATAAATGAAACCCCTAAAAATCTGGATATTAAAGCAGGAAACATATCCATTGGAAGAGTTGATAATATATCTGGTTGTGGGTGGTAATACAAAACAACCATTTAAGAAATTTTATTAAACGGAGTACTCATGCAAAAATTCTTTCTTTTTTTTCTTTTGGCAATTTCCTCCAGCTTTGTGCATTCGGAATCAACACCATTGGAGCAGGACAAACTGTCTATTAAAGTTTCACATTCTGAGAATCAGAAGGAAATCCCTTTTCATTCATATCATTTCAATCCATCTAATGATTCTAACTCTCCAATAACCATAATTCGCTTTCCGTTAAAAGCAAAAACAAGTATTAAAATAGCCAACAGCACACTAAACAATATTGAAAGTCATTCAACATCATCCCCTCCACGATTTAAACAGACTAACAATCAAATATTATTTAATATATCAAAGCCTCAGAAACTTGTTTTAAAACTGGGGCAGAACAACCCAAAAACCATAATAATTCTGGCAGATTCAACAAATCAGGAGAAACCAAACTGTGAACAAGTTATATTTTTTGGTCCGGGAGAACACAACCTTCCGGATCCCATTCGGCCCTTGGATAATGACACTATTTTCTTTGCAGAAGGGGCTGTTGTTAAAGGAAGAATTGAACTGAACAGTGCCAAAAACATTACAATCAAAGGAACCGGCATTCTGGATGGTTCCGAATGCTCCAGTGGTTTACCTCTTATCTCTTCCAATGCTGTAAAAAACAAAGTGTCCATCGAAGATGTCACACTCATCAATCAAAATGGGCCGGTTTTAAAGGCAATCAACACACAGGTAAAAATTAAAAATGTCACGGCGTTAAGCTTCGGCCCCAAAGCAAAAGGTTTAATTCCAGGTTCAGACTCTGAAATTAAGAATACCCTGATTTGGGCACAAAACAATGCCATTGAAATTAAAGAAAGCAATTTAGATATTAAAAGCATCTCAGTTTTGCAAGGTGAATATGGTGCTGCGTTCCACATCTCAACAATCGGAACAACCAATACCGAAAACGTGCAAATAGAAAATTGCAAGATCACCCATCTGTGTCCTTCAATAGATAACCCTGATGTAGCTTCTTTTTCCATTTTTAATCAAAATGCAGGAGAAATAAAGCAGGTAAAAATTCAAAACATTGAAGTAAATCAGGCAGGCGGACGGGTTTTTAGCCTGCAAACACATATTTTACCAGGCATTGGAAAAAAACCTGATCCGGGGAACATTGAAAACATTCAATTCAGCAATATCAAAATCCAAACACTTCAGCCAAAACATGCCCGGAGGCTAAACATCATTCGGGGTCATCAGCCACACCCCAATATTAGAAATATTAAACTGGAAAACATCATTTTAAATGGATATTCAATTGAATCGCCTGACGATGGCCACTTTTTCATCGGCTCCAAGTCAACGAAAAATATTGAATTTTTATCCACTACCCACAACGTCAAAAAAATCAGTAGCCCTGATAACAGTCCTGCCCGGTTAAAGCCCTGTCCTTCGTCTGTCGAATCAGGATTAAACTCTTATGGCAATAAAGATTTTCATATTTTCATGGAAAATGAAAAATTCTACTTAACAGCAACTGAACAAACAAACCCTTTATGGGATAAAAGAGGGATCATCCTTTACGAATCAACAGACATGCAAAACTGGCATGAAAAAGCAGTTCTTATATCACGTTCTGAAATCCCAGACTCTGCCTGGTTTCGTGACGAATGGCGAGCTCCGGAAATTCACAAAATCAGTAATAAATATTACTTAACCTTCAATAATCGAAACAACAAAACAAATCCCTACAAAAAAACAGGATTAGGAATTGCCGTCGCTTCTCAATTAACCGGCCCCTACAAAATACTCAATCCTGATAAACCATTGCTTTTGGGAAATAACGCCACGCTGTTTACAGATGAAAATGACAGTACATTTTGCTTCTGGGACATGGATGGATATCTGTTTATGGCACCATTAAAATTATCAGAGAATGAAGCTGTTTTAAGCGATGATATTCGGGAAATTTTCAGTCCGGAAACACATGAAAATTATCATTTTTCGGATGCTCCTTTCGTAATGAAAAAAAACAACCAATATATTTTGGTATTCTCTCAATTTTACGGTGGTTATATTGTCCGAATCAGACAAATGAAAGCAGACAACATAAACGGCCCCTGGAATTTTATTGATGAAGGAGCCATTATGACCTTTTTCGAGCATGAGGCTAATGACCAATTAAAAATGCCTTACAAGAAAGGATATACGTTTGCTCCTCCTACCCAGGTTATCTTTAACCATCACATTTTTAAAGGCACGGGAGATCAATATTATATGTCATGGCATACCTCAGAAAAATATGCTGAACCTTACTTGCAAATTAAACCAATAAAATTCAGGGGAAATGGGAAAATTGACGTCTGCCAATAAAATATTTCAATCGATGGACCGGAAAACAAGAATGATCATTCTGTTATGCTTTTTACTGGGGATGACTAATCTAAAAGCCCAAATAATTACTTATGATGTACCACAGGAGATAAATGACACAAATAAATTTGTTCGTCCATCGGGAGAATATAAAGTAGAATTATCACTGGATGGTCAAACATTTGTTCCCTTTGTTTATGAGATGCCGGCCATGCATGTAACCAATAACTCAAAAACAACTGCGTGGTGCAATTTTTCTTTTAGTGGAAAAATTCAGGTAAAAGTAACTCCGCTCAATCAAAAACCGGAACTCATAAATATCCTGCCAAAATCAGCAGGAATCAATGCAATCATTAAAAATGGATCAGCAGTATTCACAATCTCAAAACCCGGCCATTATTCGGTAGAGTTTGAAGAAGGAATTTACATAGAGCATCCGCTATTTATCTTTGCCAACCCATTGGAAGAAAACCCTCCTCAACCAAATCAGAAGGACGTAATATACTTTGAACCGGGATATCATGAAATAGGGGAAAAATATACAGTGCCCTCAGGAAAAACAGTTTATATCCATGGAGGTGCCTTCGTCAAAGGGCAGATATATTCTGAGAATTCAGAAAATATCACCATCCGGGGACGTGGAATCCTCTCAGGCGAAGAATACCCTCCACGTACTGCTGATCACATGATTATGATGCGAAATGCAGAAAACATAAAGATTGAAGGGATTACAATCATACATGCCCCCAGATATAACATAACCTTAAGAGGCAAAAATCACATTGTTTCCAATGTCAAAATGATGGGCTGGTGGTTTAGCACTGACGGAACTTCAACCGGTGATAATGCCATTATTGAAAACTGTTTCTTCAAGGTCAACGATGATGCAGTGAAGTTATACTCAAGCAACACCTACGTGAGGGATTGTGTGATCTGGCAGATGGAAAACGGAGCTCCTTTCATGATTAGCTGGAATGGACGCAATGACTTTGAAAACTGTTACGTTTCTGACATTGATGTCATACGGGTAGAACATCAATGGGACAACGAAAACCTGGCGGTTATATGTGCCATTCACGGAGGAGAAGCCCACATCAGTCATTTTCTTTTCGATAATATCAGAATCTCGAACTCCAATTGGCGCATTTTTCATTTAGTTACACGCCCTAACCGATGGGGTAAATGGAATCCTGAAAAAGGAAGTATTTCCGACATGACATTTAAGAATATCACGTATGATGGCTCTCCCCGTATAAAAAATTTAATAATGGGCCACGACAGCAACCATCCAATTTACAATCTGACATTCCAAAATATAACCATTGATGGAAATATTGTTTCATCCCGGAACCAGGAGGAATATTTTATAATTGATGACGAAAACACCAAAAATATAAATTTTAAAACTCCATAAAAATGGCAAGAACACTTCTTCTAATATTGCTCTTCTTTTGCGGTCTGCAGAGTAAGGCTCAGAAAAACGGAGCCAGATTTATTTCCACTCATGGATATGACAATTGCATCGAATTAGTCAACAAAGACACCAGAGTTGTTTTAGAACCCAATGCAGGAGGTCGGGTTTTGCTGTATGAATATAAAAATGAAAATGTATTACAAATCAACCCTGATCAAAACGGATGGACGCAGAAGGATGGTCCTGTCCCAGGGAAACACCTCTGTGCCGGTCGTTTTGATTTAGGTCCGCAGGTGGTAAAACCCAATACAGACCTCTTCTTTTCAGGCCCCTGGGAGGGAAAAATAACCGGTGAGCTTTCCGCTGTATTAACAAGTCAGCAGAATCCTTCAAATGGATTAAAAATTACAAGAAAATTCAACCTGAACCCGGAAAGTTCTGAATTAACAATCACCCAAACCCTGCACAATAATGGAAATGATTCCATAAGAATCAGCCATTGGAGCAGAACTTTCGGAAAAGGAAACGGCATTTGTTTTATGTCGGTTCAATTACCATCCAGATTTCCGCAAAAATACATTCAATACGGCCCTCCGGGAAAAACAATGGAGTATTTACCCAATGAACCAATGGTAAAATATAAGGATGGTTATCTGCTTATTCTTGGGCCACCTGCCAGACCGAAATTTGTCATGGATGTATCGGAGGAGGGTTGGATTGGATATTTAACCACCAACAACCGGGTCTTTTTTAAGAAATTCAAGGTATATCCGGGAAAAATGTATGGAGAGATAACTGCTGCAAATGCTTCAATCTGGTACAATGGAAAAGAAATGGTAGAAATAGAACCCATAAGTCCATGGGAGTGGGTTCTGCCCGGCAAAACAAGTTCTTTTACAGAGACATGGATTTTAGGAGAATATGACTTCCCCGAAAATAGAAAAAATTTTGAAATTAAAGACATCAAGAAACTTGTCAAAATGCATATCAAATAAAATGGAACATTTATCAATCCTAAAGTGGATCTTTAATTATTCAGGCATTACTAAGTAATCTTTTGCCTCTTCATTTAATTGATTCAACCAAACCCCATAAAAAAACTGTCATCACATTTTATTGCAATGACAGTTTTTTTTGAACTCACCCACCAAAGGAAAATCCAAATAATCTACTCAAAAACAACATTATACACAAACTCATTAGTTTGAATACTGGTTTGATCAAGGCCATTCAGATGAACACCATTTGCTTTAATATTCTTAAAAACAATGTTATCCACATTGCTTTCAGAACTAAATCCAAGCATTTTATTACTTACATCCTCTGAACTGGCATCAATGGTAATGTCTTCGAGCAAAATATCTCTTACCGAGCCACCTCCCTGGCCCCAGCAAGCCGCATTGGTGATTTCCAGATCAATTAATCGATGATGGTACAAATGGGCATTTCGTACGGTAACATCTTCTACAGTTACGCTCCCGCCATGCTTTGTTGCAAGAAAACCTTTATTGGTAAAACCAAGACTGTGAACATTCTCCACGATTACATCGCGACAAGTCTTTCCGCCATTCCAGGTAAGCATTATGTCTGCTCCGTTTTTCTGCCCCCAGAATACGATGTTGTTAATACGCAGATTGTAAACATCGGTATCATCAAGACGCGGCTGAAGTTCTGCTTTTTTGGTTACTTCAAACCTTTCGCGATCGAAAAGACCGGTAATACATACACGATCGTCGCTGCCTGCAAGGAAGGAATTTTTCAGCTCAATATTTCGCCCGTAAAGATGAATGCCATCGTTGTTACCTTTCCCAAAGCCCATGAGTTTAACATTATCAACCACCACATTTTCACAATCAGCAAGTTCTATCTGGTAACTCGGGCAATTGATTACTGAAATTCCATCGATGGAAAGGTTATTACACTCACGAAAATTAATCCCCATCATATCACCCATCCACTCTGCTTTCAGGGGCGACACATCTTTACCGTTGTCCCAAAGTGCCTGCGCAAAAACACCTCGCCCGGTTAAGGTAAGTCCATCCTGCCCAACTGTATGCATGGTAGCCTGAACCACCGCACCGGGTGCAAGGTATACCGTTTTTATTCCATCAGCATAAGGTCTCCATGCACGGCCAAATGGATGAACACCGGGTTCGATATAAAGTACCGACGGGTCGTTTTTATCGGGGACGTTTGTTTCGGGTTCTTCTACCGAAACAATAAACCAGTTTTCACCGCTTTTCTCCAAATGAGCTGTAACCAAAAACTTTTGAAGTTTATCACCTTTAACCCGAATAGTAGTTTCGTTAACCATTTCATGTTGAACTTCAGGCATAATGGTATAACTTTCAATTTTTTCGGAAGCCGTAATTTCCATGTTCAACAAGCCGGGTTCTGAGGCAAAATTCACAAAGGATCCCCCTTTTTTGCCATAACCATATTTGTTATAGCTAACCTGAAAACCGTGATAAATAAAAAGGTCTTTCCCGTTAACTTTCATATCGAACAGATCAGACTCTTTTAACCCTTCAATAACGGAAAGATCACCGGGATTGGGAGCAATATTCAACTTTGGTTTTTGAGAATTGCACCCCACAAAAAGAACCATGCTTAACAACACAAGCGTTAAATTACAAAATATCTTCATTTTGATTATTTAAAAAAGGCAGCTGACCTAATGAATGCTCAACTGCCTTTAAAGTAATATTTTATTTCGATGATTTACTTACCACAACCAACCAGTCTTTTTCATCGTTAACCGGGGGATTGCCAAGTTCAACAACAGAACCACCTTTTACTTTTTTTACCTTTGTGGTTTGCATTTTTCCTCCGGTGCGTGGGTTAAACCACTTCACTTCGAAATTTCCGGAAGCATTGTTTAAATCCAATGTAGAGGTCTGAACTTCAGCTAAGTAAACCAAATAAAGCTCATCTTCCTTCGCGAAACAATATTTTTCATTGTTATCGAAAGTATTACCAATCAATTGATTTTGGTTTTCCATTTCCCAGAAAGGCACACTATTTTTCCAGAAGTCAAGAGCAATGCTGCAATAGTCCCAGAATAAATCACGAGAACGCCAATCTTCACAAGTAAGGTCTGAATGTGCATTTTGATAACCAAAGTACCACTCTGTACCCCAGCCACCGGCCATCAGAACACCCCACAAGGCACGTTGACGCGCCAGATTTTTCTCCGGGTCAATTTCATCTGGCACCAAAGCATGTCCGGCATCTCCTGGCTCATCAACAGCAACAGCCCATTGCTTACCCGCTTCTTTCGATAAACTTAGCCATTTCAGGGTTTCATGGTGAACGGTCCTGAAATCCTCAAAATGAGTTTGAATTGAGGGACCCGTTAAATGGCTTTGGGTACCCAGCAAATCAAAAAAATACTCACCATTGTGAATCACCAGGTGGTGATTGTAAGGATCATGTTGGTGGAAATATTCTGTCATAGCTACACGTTGCTCTTTAAATTGAGGTGGTGTAGGATGGTTACTGACCCATTCCCCGTTTTCTTCACAAAGGTTCCAGTTAAGAGCCAGGTGATGACCAAATCGTGCAATAAGCTCACGATAATACAGCTTACTCAATGCACCAACTCCACCATTGTCGAGCAAGCCCTGGTTTTCCATTTCCATAATTTTAAAATGAAGAAATACCCCTAATTTTTGAGCGTGAGAAAAGACCTTTTCCCATTGATCTAGTTTAGATACATCAAAACGATCATAGGTATTATAATCAACAAAAGGAAACACATTTTGATCGTCACCAATTATGTTCATGGTAAGAAATGACACAGAATTCAAACCTTTGGAATGAATATAGTTCAACGCACCAATAAGTCCTTTTCCTTTCCCATCTTTCCACTCGGGATCGCCTTCCTTCCAATCTTTCACATGAGCATCCCATGTTTTTACCAAATTGTCTTTATGTCCATCATTGTGAAAAGTCCCGTCAAAATCAGCATACGAAAGCAAATTTTCAGGGGCATCGGGGCCGCTTTTTAAAAAATATTCACCTGTTTCGGCAAATTGAAGATAGCGTTCACCCGTATATTGTAATCTTCCGCGTGCCCTAAAATCAGGGTCCGATTTATCTGTATCGGCAATAACAAAAGTACCCGATGCCCCATTCATAAAGAAGCCACCGTTACCGGGTTCTTCACTTTCACTCACAGCCACCCAGTTGTTACGACGAAAATCTGCCTCATAGAACCACTCGCCGGTTTCATCGGGAGCAAAATGAACACGCCATTTGTTTCCTGAGGTAGCCCCGGTTTCCCCCGCATTACCGTCGGCAGCAAAATATCCGGGTATTAAATAAGACTTACCGGTAGCTTTATGAATAAAACGCACATTAAAGCGGTAATTCATAAAAGGATTAAAATCATCATCTTCAGAAGTATCAGGGCCCTCAAAAGTAAAGGTTACCTTGTGCCACTTTTTCAGCTCGCCTGTTATTTCAGGTTTAATATTTGCTTTTAACTCACGGAGCAAGGCGCGCTGAAGGGTTTTTCCTTCACCTGCAGGAACAATCGCAATCCCACTCCAAATTCCGCGTGACAATATTTTTCCCTGATTCAATGCTGTACTTGTAATCTGTATGGTAGAGTTATTTTCCAATGAAACGTTCTCATACACATGAGTGAAGTTTAAATCTTCATCAAAAGCATTTCTCCCCTGAGGACAGCGGAAATTATCAATATGCTTACCATCAACACCAAGGCCATAACGAGCTACCCCGCCTTTTTGTCCTACAGCAAGCAACAACACATCATACTCACCTGCTTCGCCATGATATTGGGCCCTGCCACGGGCCTGTCTGTCCTTTTCATGTTCAACTGCCAGAAATCTTTTGTTACTTATATAATAATAGTTTGATCCTGAAATATCGAAATCACTAACGGTAAACACATGAGCATTTTTATCAATATCTTTTATTATAGCTGGCAAATACTGCACTCCGTGTCCGTTAGTGCCAACATCGATATCGGTTTGAAAAGGCTCGGGAAGGTTGCCGCTTTTGATCTCAGAAACTGGCAAAGATGCCGGTGCAGGAATAAAATCCAAATCCTTTGTCATCAGCCATTGATCCATTTCAAATCCATCCTCGCGCATACTAAAATGTATATCATGAACTCCGGGCTTTTCAATGTCCAGGTATATTTGGTGAGGCACTCCGCAATGTTCTTCCTTTGTTCGTTGTTTGCTCTCCCAATGCCAGGCGTTTTTCCCTTCGCACCATTGCATACGTAGCCCGCTTTCAGGCCATTCGCCGTTCAGTCCCACGTGAATTCCATTATCCTCACTTCCGGTACTATAAGCTCTCACCCAAACGTAGTAACGCCCGGGTGTATTAAAATATACTTTGTAATTAATAACACCGGCTTTCCCTGGCTCATTACTGAAGTTCTCACCACCAATAAGCCTGTCGCCATGATCTGCTCGTGTATCGGGCAATAATTCAATGTAAGCATTGTTGCTTGCTCCTTTTAAATGAAACGGATCATGATCGGGTAATGCTTTTGGGTAAGATCCGGGCGCAGTGATGCACCACTGACGATGATCATTCATCGACTGTTTGTGGAAATATTCTGCTTCGACAACAACAAGACCATCATTCTCTTCAAAAACCAGAGAATCATCAACCATAGAATAAGAAATACTCTGCGCGCCTCCCTTGATAGCACCGGCTATCAGCAAAATAATACAAACCAATGTAATATTAAAAGTTTTCATGTATTTGCCTTTATATTAAATGATTGTCAAATTGCATTATTAAAAAAACTCATCAGATTATTATTTTTTCCTTCAACAAAAAAGGAATTCAAATTATAATGTAGAAAAAACCCGGAAAAGGAATAATCCTTCCCGGGTTACGATAAAAATAACTCTATGGCTATGAATTATTCATCGTCTTCATCATGCATTACAACATCTGAATACTCTTCATATTTCATATCGCTGTCACGATAAACAAGGGTATCAGTGCAATGATAATAAGTTCCATTATCTTCAAAGCTATAATCAAGGAAGAATGTCCTTTTAGAATCTCCTCCCCATTCATCGGCTTCAGCATCTTCCGGATTTGCATAACTTCCTGAACCGTTAACTATAACTCCCGATTCAACAGATGAAATAACAACAGTCTGATTATTTTCATCTATTCCCAGTTTCATCTGATACCCTTCTTTCTGAGTATTTCCAAGTCTATTCATCATCACTTCATCCAGAGACATTGTGCTCAAGGAAGTTACCAAATCTTCTACAATGTAGCGCTCATGATAAACACTGGTATTTACAACTTCGCTGCCAGGGCCGTTAGCATATTCCTCCATTACACCACGGTGCAAATAAGATCCATGAAATCCATTATGATATTTTACAGCAAAAAGCGTAAAATGCTTGGGCTGTACACCCCATTCTTCCGGTTTTAATGGATCCGGATTCGAAATTCCATCAACCGGAACCCCATGCAACACTGAATCTTCGGTTAAGTCAGGTAGGATCCGCAAAGGGATAACATATCTACCTTCTACCGCAACAGGATCCTGAAAAAAGGCTTCTGCTAGATCTACACGAATAGTTCCCTTTTCTTCTCCTGCAGGAATAACAAACTCCTCCTCAGAGGATAATGTATAATAATCCTCAGGCATTCTTAACAATGTGTCACTACCTCCTGCGACAAGAGTATCAAATTGGGTCAACAAGTCTGGTGCGTATTCAAATGCCACCACACGATTCTTACTGTTATTATATGTGCCACTTAAGGCAACTCCAATACTAAACGCATGTTCTTTATCTATGGAGTTATCAAACCTGCTCTCTCCCAGCTGCAGTGTCCTGATAGGAAATTGAATAGGGAAATAAACAGTTTGTGTATCGTAGTCCGGAAAGTTCCGATCCTCATTCTGGCAACCGAAAAGAGCCAAAATAGCAACAAGGACTAATAAATTAAATATTCTCATATCCTTTCGTTTTTATCAAAAATTAACTGACAAAAGTGTATTGCCTTACCATCCTTGATTTTGAATAATATCATATTTAAGGGTTTCCTCATAAGGAATCGGCCCGTAAATCTGATAAGGCGCATACTCTCTTTTCTCAACAGTAATAACAGCGTAATTTGATTCATCAGAAGAAATCTCCATCCCCTTCACTGCTTCTTGCATGATGTCAGTGGCTTCCCACCTGCGTATATCCCAAAAACGTTGACCTTCAAATGCCATTTCAATTCGTCTTTCATTGCGGATAAGTTCACGCATCTGCTCCTGATTGGAAATGTTATTATCTACATAATCACTGTTGATTCCAACTCTTCCCCGAATAGCATTAATAACCTGACGAGCACTGTAGCCATCAATAACACCATCAGGCCCAACAGCCTCATTGGCTGCTTCGGCAAAAATAAGTAAGGCCTCGGTATACCTGGCATAGGTATAAAAATGTGTTGTCCCGATGGTTGTTCCTGATGGATTGATACGAACATCCTCATTCAGAAACTTCTTCAAATAATAGCCTGTACGTGTAGCATTTACTGAACCATTGATTCCATCTGAACCGGAAAGTAAATTGGTATTAATTGTACTATTACTAAAGTTGGATCCATTGTACACCACGTATGCATCCAGACGGGGATCACGTCCCTGGTAAGGATTGGAAACATCATACCCGCTTCCGGATTCATTAATTGGTGTTCCATCTGCCATTGGAAATGCATCCACAAGATTCTGAGAGGGATTAATATTACCGCTACCAAAAAGTGAAGGCGGAAAATTCTCTTCTTCCCAATTTTTTGAATCATCATTTGTAGTGGATGCCCAGATAATCTCGGAAGACTGATAGTCCAGATAAAACTCCAGGTCTGAAGAAGAAAGATTAGATAGTCCGCCCTTAACATTCATAAGGTCAGCAGCATATTCAGCAGCACGCTGCCATGCAGCTAGATCATTCCCGGGATTATAGGCAGGACTGGCTGCATAAAGAGCCACTTTGGCTTTAAGAAGCATCGCTGCCATGCCACTTATTCGGTTGGCATTGCGGGCTCCCATCACAGAATTATACTCCGGCTCGTCCTCCTGATCTTCCCACACAAGTGGAAGATTTTCGATGGCTTTATCACAATCTGCAATAATAAGATCTACACAGTCTTGAAACGATGCTCTGGGCACCTGGTAATCATCTTCACTTGTAAGCACAGAGGTTACAATTGGAAATCCAAGTAACTCTCCATTCGTACCTTCGCCTGCATGAGCCTGCAACAGACTGAAATTCCACCAGGCTCTTAAGCCATGGGCTTCCCCGGTCATCTTTTGAACGTATAAATCGTTTTTTTCCGCACTTACCCAGGTCCATTCAATATCATTAACATGTTTAAGAAAAGTGTTAAGATACAAATTGGCCTCATAAGCATTGTTCCAGGAACTTATGGGATTATTGGATGAAGTCCATCCCCCAAGATTCATACTAATGATATTTGATGACACATTGGATTCTCTGTCATTGGTTACAGCATCATCAGAAGCAAAATCTTCATTGAAATTGTAATTGGTTGGCAAATTTTTGTATGCCTTCAAAAGCCATCCTTCTGCAATAGCAGGATTGGATGTAACCACCTCTTCTGTATATTGATTATTGGGCTCTGTTTCAAGGAAATCTTCACATCCTGAAAACGCCACACCAAGCACAAGAAGACTGGCTAAACTATTTATTATTTTATTCTTCATAGCTCATTTTATTTTTAGAATGTTGCAACTACTCCGGCAGCACCACCTTTTACCTTTGGAGCTCTTCCTACCACGATGTCTGACATTTCAACATTTTCACCTAAGGTTACCAGATTATATCCTCTTACATAAATGTTGATATTCTTAAACAAGCCGTTTACTGCTCCTACATTATATCCTAATTGTACCGTTGGGAGTGTAAACCAATTATTGCTGTACATCCAGTAAGTTGAATTCCGATAGTTGTTGTTACTTTTATTGGAGGACAAACGGGGCATTTCTGCATTCACATCAAGATTATCCGGACCGTAAGCGTTTAGTGCTTCTACTGAATATTTCATATCACCATACGCCCAATAGTAAGAGCTGTTTCGGAGACTTTCACCTCCGGTTTGACCTACTCCCAGTGCGTAAAGTTCAAATCCTTTATATTCCAAATGAAGATTTAAACTATATTGCAAACGCGCCTGATTGTTCCCGATGGGTTTTTGATCATCTTGATCAATAACATTGTCATTATTCAAATCCAGGTATTTAATATCACCTGCCTGAACATTTCCAAAGGTGGGTGTCGGAAGATCAGAACTTAATTGTCCAAATTCATCAAAATCTGACTCTCCATATAAACCATCAGCAACCCATCCCCAGATAGCATCTGACTCAGTGCCTACCTTATAGCGATACTGGGCATCTTCAGCATAAAAAGGTTCATCAGCTTTCAAAACTTCTGGTACAGAATAAACCATATTTGCCCCCAAACTCATACGCAGATCTCCAAATGAATCATTGTACCGTATTCCGGCCTCATATCCCTTATCACTTTGGCTTCCATAATTATTCCATAAACTGACACCACCCATAATTTGAGGATAGGTATTTTTCATTTCTGTCATCTCATCATAAGACTCACTATAAAAATATCCTCCTTCTATCCATAATTTTTTGGAAAGCAGGTATGACTCAAAACCGAGGGTGAACTCTTTACGCTTCTGCCAGCTAAGTCCTGGAACTCCGATTGTGGAATATTCAAGCTCTTTATTTCTGGTAGCTGTATATCCCGAAGTATTACCATAATTAAACCATTGATCCTGGGTGAAAACGCTCTTGTAAAGAAAGTAGTTATCCCAGTTATCATTTTTCAGAATACCATACGTTCCCTTCAATTTCAAATAGTCAAATAATCCTGTGGACATAAAATCTTCCTCGGAAATCACCCAACCTAAACCAACGGAGGGAGCCATAGTCCACTTTTCATCATCTCCTAATTTTTGAGATCCTTGATAGGTTCCGGCAAATTCGGCAATATACTTATTGTCATACATATAATTGGCACGCAAACCAAAATGTAATGTCTTGGCGTCCTGCTCTGTATTAACCAGGGTGAGTTGATCTCTATATGCCAGTCCGGTAGCAGAAATCGCATGCACTCCAAAAACATTTTCATAATTCAATGTTCCATAAGCACCAATTCTTCTGTCGAAACTGGATTCCTTATCCTGAGGACTTTCTTTGCTGGAGGGAACATCCTTGCCAATCACATTCACGCCAAGGCTGTCTTCCCCGGCTTGATTAAGCAACCATACAGGTTCGTAAACTGCATACTCTTTTTTCTGAAGCGTAATAAATCGGTTGGTCAAGTCAAAAGAGACATACCCCTTAGCACTAAGTCCTTCCGTAATAAAACTCAAATCCCAGTCAAGTCCTGTATTAAACAATAAAGTACGTTCTGTTTCTTTACGGGTTCCTCTCTGAAGCATATCACCATATAAACTTCTGGAATAAATACTGTTACCTCCAAGGAGATACTGCCCGTCAACAAGATTGGCTTCATCAACTATATCAGAGCTTGCAAGCTGATCTACAGGAATAAGAACAGGGTGAGCATTGGGCAAAGACTTTTCCATCTTATCCCAAAAATCTGACTCAACTGCCCCTGTATTGTTATTAACATCCAGGACATCGGGTGCTTCATAAAAATCAAATAGAGCAACCCCGTCAATATTCATTTTCAGGTTATCCGTAATGTTATAATTAACATTTCCCCGAATATTAAATTTATTGGTTGTTTCGCCAATACCCTGATTCATCCATCCCTGATTATTGTCCCAACCAAGGTTAGCATAATACTGAGCATTTTCGTTTCCTCCTGAAAAATCAGCTTTAACACTGGTAAAGTTAGTCATATCCTTAATGTAGGTATCATCATCATAATACTTTTCATTTGGATACATAAGAGGATACTCTCCGCTCCTGGTTTGTGCAATAGCTTCTTCGTCATATTTAGCCAGATTGCCATCGTTTATGTTCGCCTGATTCACTGCTTCCATATATTCAGCTGCATCCAGATATTCCGGCAACTCTCTTGGCATATTAAAACCTGTTTCTACACGAAAATTGGTTTCTCTTTTATTAGCTTCACCTCGTTTGGTGGTGATAAGAATAACTCCTTTATCAGACTGGGCACCATACATCATACGGGATACCGGGTCTTTAAGAATCGTAATCTCTTCAACTTCAAAAAGATCAAAATCATCTGCCTCCCTGGGGATACCATCAACTATAACCTTGGCACCACCAAGTCCCAATAGATCCCAATTGTTAAATACTCCGGGAACAGATCCATTGATTGCAGCACCAACAGAGACTCTGTTATCCTTCTCAAAATGTTCTTCTACGTTAATTGAAGAAACTGAGCCTGTAATTCTGCGTCGGTCAATACGACCAAAAGGAATGTACACTTTTTCATCCTCCCCCATAAGAATGGGATTCTGAGAAAGAACAATATCCGAATTAACCATTAAATCATTCGAACTAATCATTTTGGTTGAATAGCCATCCTTTTCAAAGAAAACCACCTGATTCTCCGTCGTTAAAGGAATGGCATACTTTCCTTCCGCGTCTGTTTTAAGGGAATATTTCCCATTATCCGCGGTAACAAGAACGTCTTCCAGAGTCTGACCATCCTGATCAGAAACAACACCCTGGATCGCTTGTCCTGTTTGGGCCTCAAGTGGCAAAAACCACAACAGCCCCACAACTATCATTATTGAAAATTTCAAATATTTTTCCATCATATTGTGTTTTTAACAAAAAACTCAATCAATTAAGACCGGTATATAAAAAAGTCCAAAAACTTATTACCAGCCGGGATTCTGAGGAAATCCATCGTATATATAGGTATCATCCGGAGGGAATGGCAGCCAGTAATGGCGATCCTCAAAAACATAGGCCTCCAGGGGTTCGCGACTAAATGTGGTATAGTCTTTATCAAACCTCATTGTGTACAATTGTCCGCCGGGATGCTCCTTTTTAGCTGTCTTCCATCTTCTTATATCATACCAGTAATGTCCCTCAAAACATAATTCAACAGCGCGCTCATTTCGCACCAGATATCGGAAGGATTCATAAGGATGATCATTTTCACTGCTCAATGCAGGCATTCCTGCTCTTGTCCTGACTTTATTTACGGCCTCAACAGCGGTCATCGAAGAATTAGGTGCACTCGCACTTCCTGAACCATAAGCTTCATAAACAGCCTCGGCATAAATCAGGTAGATCTCGGCCAGACGCAAATGGGGTGTTACAAATCGAAGTGAATTCCATTGTTTGTCTTTCTTATTTGCTCCCTTGGGCCAAAATTTATGTACAACATAAGGAGTCAAAGGTGCAGAATTTTTAGTACTGGTTCTTCCCCCTTCATAAAGCTCCAACTTCGTTGAAGGATCCAATCCTGCCATATCACCATCCACATAAATAGCTTTACGAAAACGGGGATCCCGGTCATCCCAACGTCTGGCATTATTATTATCATATTCGGTTTTATAAAGGGTACCGTCACTCATCTCAAATTTATCCACATAGTTTTGGGTGGGAGATTCGATGACTGCATTTCCTCCAAATAAGCCATTATCAGGAAGATACAATCGCCCCAGAAAAACATTGATTTCTCCGGAACCTATATTATCCTTATGTTTCCATAGAATAGACTCTGAGGTTACCGGCATCGATCCATCCAGTTTGGCAAAATTGTCCTGGTAATTCTCAAAAGACACCAAACTGTAAATACTCTTTTCCTCTGCAAGTTTTAGCATTTCCCAGGCAGCTTCGGCAGCCCGCTCCATGTATTCCTTGTTAAAAACAGCCTCATTCCCGGCATCTTCATTCATTAAAGGACTTCCTGCATAAAGCAACGATTTGGCCTTTAGTGCCAATGCTGCACCTTTGGTTATTCTCCCCAGGTTTCCGCTTATATTAGGCCATACTTCAGGTAAAAGTTCTGCTGCCTTAGCCAAATCTTCATCAATTTTCTCTGCCAGGGCCTGATAATTCTTCTTGCCTTTATATTCCCAGTAACGCGGCAGTTGAAAGTCACCTGCCAATACCTCTTCTATGTAAGGAATAGAGCCATAAGCTCTGGCCTGTTCCCAATGGAAAAATGCCCTGAAGAAATAAGCTTGTCCCAATAAAAGGTTCCGCTCTTGTTCTGTGGCTTGCTTCAGGTTTTCTATATTAGCAATGGCATGGTTCGCAATTCTGATTCCTTCCCAGCTAAACCAGCGGCTTCCACCTCTTCCATTATCGCCATAACCAAGAAAATTAGACCTCGACCAACTATTATGACCCAACGCCCGGTAGTCACCATGGGTGGCCATATAAGCTGTATTCCAGGGCTTATTACCTACAGTTTCACCACCCAGGTTTTGTGCAACACAGATAGCATGGCCGTTATAGTCAACAATTTTTTCATACATCTGGTCAATAAAGCCCTGGTAAGTCAAATAACTACCAAAAACCTGTTCCTCTGTAATCTCTGCTTCCGGTGGAACATCCAGATAGTCTTCACAGCTGAACAAGCTCAAAGACACTAACAGCAGAGTAGAAATATAAATATTCAATCTTTTCATAACCTGTTCTTTTTAAAAAGTGACATTCAATCCCAGATTAATTTGCTTTGTCACCGGATAATTCTTAACATTAAAATCCTGTCCTTCAATATCAACCGGCAAATCTGACCAATAAAGCAAATTATTACCATTCACATAAAGCCTGAGATCACTTATTCCAAATTGCGATATCCACTTGTCTGGCAATGAATACCCAATTTCTGCAGTTTTCAACCTAAGGAAAGATGCATCCATTTGATAATACTCAGCGTTGGTTGCCACTCTTTCCAATTTCAAACTGCGGAAAGAAGGATTACTGTTCCCTATCTCCGGAGTAAAGGTATCTTCTATTTGAGTTTCATAGATCGATGGGGAATGAAATCCAAATTCTGACAATGAAATATTCTGGGTAACATTATATACTCCGTAAAAATTCAACATCAATGAAAATCCTTTATATTCGCCTCCAAAAGCAAAAGAGTAAGTATTCAATGGATATTTGGGATAACCATAAGGAGCTCCATCTTGTCCATCTACTACTCCATCTGCATTAAAATCTATCAGCCGGTAGTCTCCGGGCATCAGATCACCACGGTCATTCAACGGCATAGTTCCGGTATAAACATCATCCCAGGAAGTCATTAGTTCTGACGAAATCATTGAACGGGTCTGACCAATGGAATACCCTTCATTTTTTTGATAATCAGGTTTCAATTCCGGATCTTCTTTGTAAATGATCTCATTCTCAGCATAAGTCCAGTTTAAAGAAGCCCAATACCTCAAACCATTTCCATGGGCTTTACTAAATCTGGCTTCAAATTCTGCCCCTTCAGAAATAACCTCACCGCTGTTAGTGGCAGAGGCTGTTTGTCCGTAAAAGTCTGGAATGGTTCTTTGCGCTGCCGCAATCAGAATGTCGGTTCTATTCTCCCTGAAAAGATCAACATTCATTGATACTAGATTTTGCAACACACCTATTTCAACTCCAAGGTTTTGCTTATGAGCAACTTCCCATCTTACATCCGGGTTACCAGGAGTTCCCTCTTTATACATCTGAGGCCCGTCAACCAGAGGATCTCCAAACTTCACTTTATCCCCCTCATTCCAGGTAGTAGCATAAAGCCATGGGGAATTCACGCCACTTACGCGGTCATTTCCTACTTTTCCGTTAGAGTAACGAACTTTTAAGGTATTTACAAACGGCAGGCTGTTTTGGAAAAATGTTTCATTGGAAATAGTCCAGCCAATTGCAACTGACGGAAAGAAATCAAACTTATATCCGGGTCCAAATTTTTGAGATCCATTATAAGCACCACTTACATCAAGAAAATAACGTGTATCGTAATTATAGGTAAGACGACTTACCCAGTCTTCACGCTTGGTTGGGAAACCCGCAAATGCACCTCTGTATGAATAGGTTTCTTCACGACTGAACAATCCAAGAAATGTGATCGCATGTTCATTAAAATCGCGTGCATAGTTCAACTCTCCCCGATAATAGAGCTTCCTGCTCGCAGCCTTCATGATATTGTTGGTAATTTGCTCATTGCTATACTCTAAAGGAGCCCGATAAAAATCAAATCCATGCGTCTGATTCTTATAAGCATCAGGATAGTCATAGGTAGTATAATCTTCAATGTCAGCTCCCGGAGTAACATAGTATAGGGGATCCACATATTTAGTCTGAACCCCTAAATCATTGATTCCACGACCTTCTGTCTTGAAAAACTGGTCAAAAGCCAACATTCCACCAACCGATAAACCTTCAGTAATAACACTAAGATCCTGGGTTAATTTAAAGTCACTGTTAACCTCTGCCCGGTTTTCACGGTCAACCCCTGAGAAATTCAAATCAACAAAATTATTTTCTCCAAATCGCTCATATTTAACACCATGACCATAAGTTCCGTCCTCATATTGTACTACAGGATGATCATGAGGCTGTGCATAAACGCCGTACCACATTCCATGCACATTGGCTGCCGATTTTTGAGCTTTTCCCAAATAACCACTCAGGTTGGCCTGGAATTTTGTTGTCTTAGTCAACTCGAAATCAAGGTTTGTTCGGAAGTTATACCTGTCATACCTGAAGTCCGGAACATATCCCTGTCCCAGATCCTTGGTATTTAGAATATCTCCTTCGTGCGAATATCCTAAGGAACTAAAATACTTCACAAAATCAGTACCTCCGGAAACGTTCATATTAATTTTATGGGAACGTCCCCAGTCTTTAAGCATTACATCTTCCCAGTCCACTTCCGGAAATCCATCAGGGTACTCCTGTGTCCGGTAATAATCCAACTGCTCCATAGGCACATATAACCCCCAACTTGTTGGCCGGACAGCTACCTCATTATAGGCAGCAAAGTTCCTGGCTCGAATTCCTTCGTATGAATTTAAAACTGTTGGAATTCTGGAAGCTTGTTTGAAGGTTGTGTTGGCTTCAATATTCAACACTGGTTTACCCTCTTTCCCGCGTTTCGTGGTAATAAGAATTACTCCATTTGCTCCTTTCACCCCAAAAACTGCTGTAGCAGAGGCATCTTTCAATACTGAAATGCTCTCCACTTCATTAACATCAATGTCGCCCATTGATCGCTCAACGCCATCTACCAAAATCAATGGCTCGGCATTATTCCAGGTTGATTTTCCACGAATAAGAATCTCGGCATTTTGGCCAATATCAGAATCTTCTCCTTCAAATGCGCCGCCACCGCCGGGAATACCAGTACTGGACATGACCGTCACCCCGGGCATTGCTCCACTCAATACATCAGTGAAATTTGTGGAACTACCCCGCTTTTTTAGCTCATCTCCTTTGGCCTGGGTGATTGCCCCAACAACACTCTCCTTTTTCTGAACACCATATCCTACAACAACAACCTCATCCAGAGACATCACATCCGGCTCAAGAGATACATTAATCTGAGGCTGCCCTTCATAGGGTACCACCAGGTTTTTGTAACCGATAAATCGGAATAACAATTGAGATCCTTCTTCTATTTCAATGGAATACTGTCCGTCAATATTTGTGATGGTTCCTTCAGTAGTCCCCTGGATCACAACATTGACTCCGGGTAAAGTAACGCCCGTTTCATCCGTAACGGTACCTGTTACCCTCTTTGTTTGTGCTGAAACATAAGATCCCAGTATTAACAGAAACACTAAAATCTTTAATTTTTGATTCATAGCTTAGATTTTTAATAAACGAATATTAGTCAAAAAAATCCTCTCCCAATAATGAGGAACTTCATTTTTCTTTTTATTGGAGGTTCCACCTCCCCTAGGAAATGATAAGATAATTCTGTTTTTCATAGACTTGATTTTAATTATTATTTTCATTTAGCAGTTTTTAAGTACGGTTCTTCTTATTTGGGAACTAGTTTAAACAGAACAGCGCCGTGAGGATCAACTGTAGAATTAATTCTTCCTTCAACAATCCCCATATCCTTCTTTTCCCATAAATCACGTACCTGATACCTGGCCCGCCACTTTGTAAGTTCAAGATCATAAGTGATATCACGGCGTTTATCTGAAAGATTAAACAAGGCTAAAAACTTATCTCCATTTGAAGGATCCTCTGCAACCCAGACCGCTTCATTATTTGTTTTATATACCTGTCGGTTGGATGCACTGAACTGGTTAACATAAAGAACCTCTGAGTTCTGGAAAAAACTCAATGTTTTGTCAGAAATACTTAGTAAATCTGACCCAATCATCAAAGGAGATTTCCCAATACACCATAAAGTCATCAATGAGTAATGCTCCGGCCATGTAAAGCGTGATTCTCGTTCAGGACCATGAGGTCTGTCATCCAGAGAAATCTTACCAAATGGTAACATATCTGCATCAGCCCAATGCCCGGGACCATTATGTGATGACCATTGATTCATTAAATCAAAATTATGCAACAACTGTGGCCAGGTATCCCAGAAATCTCCCGAAATTCTCCACATATTGGCATTGCTCTTAAGGTGATCAGCCATCCCAAGAGGCGCTTCTCCGCACGACAAACTCAATACAATAGGACGTCCGCAATTATCAATGGCTTTACGAATCATTTCTATCTCCTTTTCATGGTAAGGTGGATACATAGTATCATCAGCTTTCACAAAATCAACACCCCAACTGGCATACAATTCAAAAAGAGAATTGTAATATTCCTGTGCTCCTGGTTTTGAATAATCTACACCGTACATGTGATTACACCATCCACAGGTATCATTTGGTTCTGCAATATCCCGGGCAGTATAAGAAGTACCTTTTATTGGAAGGTCGTAATACCAGGCAGCCCTGTGAATACCTCGCATAATATGTATTCCAAATTTTAATCCTTTACTGTGTACATACTCGCCTAAAGCTTTAAAACCCGCCCCATCAACGGACGATGGAAACCTTTCCGGTGAAGGAATCAACCGGCCAAATTCATCTATGTACGTATATTCAGGAAAAAGAGGCTCTCCATCCGCTTTATATCTAATGTTAGGATGTCCCTTTCTTCTGGGAGTATCCCAATTCCCGGGAGCAGGATGCCACCAGATATAATCAATCACTGCATAATTCCAACCATACTCAAGAAGGTTTTCAGACATAAAATCAACTGTGTGCCTGTAAGTTTCCTCATCAATTCGGCAATCATAGGCATCAAAACTATTCCAACCCATTGGAGGTGTAGCTGCTAACACTTTATGATTCTCTATAGAAATAGAATCCCTGTTTTTATCACCTGGTTTACACATTACTAATAAAACCGGGAATAAGAGTAATCCAATCTTTTTTAACAATTGCATAATTCATTTTTTACTTAGAGATAAAGACCAACTATCCGGTCCAACGCCAAAATTTATTGTTCGCAATTTACTGTTGAGAGCAAAAAGGGTTTAACATTTGTGTGCACTTTTTTATTGATTTTGTACAGACACCTGTTATTAAAAGAACTAATCCCTGATAAACAACACATTAACAACACAAACATTCATTTCTGCATCCAGGAATAATGATCAAAATCCATCACACCAAACACCTTCTTTAAGGATGAACTCTTCTTATTCTCAGACATTTCGAACCCTTTGGAGGCAACAACCATCAAAAAAAGTCCTCCTACTATATTAAACACCTTGCCTTACATAAGGCAATAAAATTCAAAAGCCTAACCACTGATAATGAATTACTTAAATCAGATCCACGTACAAATCAATCAATACGATGCACCGCAAAACAAAGACATCCTATAAGAAATAAATAGACTATGTTCTGATGAAAAATTACTCTGGGTGTTTTTCATCACAAACGCATTCTTAAAAAAACGGAAGGTTGATGCCACTGATGATGACTGGGAAAAGGAGACTTTATCATTTTTAATACTTCACCCTCAAAATTCATTCAGACAAATACAGAAATAAAAACCCCCGGTTTACAAACTTTTGTTAAAAACCGGGGATTAAACAAATAAGCTAACTCTTAATTATACAAACCAATTCTTTAGGTTTAGTTAATCATTACTTTCACGGATTGTTTATTTGAATTTGAATCTATAATTTTGATAATATAGAGTCCCTTACGCAAACTCAAGATCTCATTATTCACCGCACCTTCGACGGTCTTTTTCATTACCATAGTCCCTGCCAGATTATAAACACTTATACTTGTTTGTCCAATATTACCGGTAACGGACAAACGATTTCCTGTCACTTGTGCAGAAATGCGGTAATCCTTGACTGTTGAATCAAAAATACCGGTTGGAATTGTACCCATATCCCCATTATAGAAAGAAAATCCACCGTAAGCTGAATTGGTATTACCAGCAACCTCATAGGCCTGGCTGACTTTCACAACATATTCTCCGGTAGCCGAAACATTAAACAAATCAGCTGCATTGTTAGCGATCACCCAATAGGTACCTGCCTGTCCAGTTTTCCCGGCCCTTGCCTGTCCTATATTGGTATACTTGCCGTCTGAAGAAGTACTCCCTATGGAAGAAAAGTCCATCCCCTCAAGATTTACGTTCCAGGAATGCACCGCAGTATTCATGTCATTCTTATTAAACACTTCAAATGAAAAAAGATGTGAATCTGAAGAAGCAGGAGCCCCTCTCACCCTGAATATCAATGCATAATCATCAGCTTGCGAAAAATTTATGGTATAATAATACCATCCGCCACTGAATCGTGGTGAGGCCGGATTGCCATTAAAACGAACCACCGCCCATTGTTGATTGTAATCAGGATAAGCAACTTCATCATTAAGAGTCCAGCCCCTGATTTGGCCTCCGGCAGTTTGAGGTTCACCAACCACATCAGGATCCCAACCGAAAGTCATTTCTTTGTCATTTTTAAAAACCGAATTCCCGGTAGCGTCCACCTGATCGAAATAATCCCACCTCATCCCGAAACTTTGGGTATCTCCGACATCCGTTTCGCTAAGATCAAGTGCTTCCAGATCATTAAAATTGGCATCCGGAACTGAATAAGCCCCGGCTGAAAACTTCTCCTGGTAAGGATAGTAAGAATACTGCCCCATCATAGCAACGCTCAAAAAAAGCAAAAAAGAAATAAATAGTACACTTTTCTTCATAACTAAAAAATTTAGTGTTTATATAAAATTTTTAACAAACACTAAATTCTAGCTTATTCCTTTTTCCTTATTGTCGAAGAGTACAGAACTTTTGCTCTGATCTTCAAAAAAATATAAAATAAACAGCAATTGCAGCATATACTCCGCTTGAAAGGGGCGTGGTTGTCCATTAAGTTCATAACTTTAATTTGTGATCTTTTGGACACCCCCCAAATCTGATAAGAACGCATTTGTTTTGCAGATTGTTGAATCCTGCACCAGGCAGTTTCTAAAAAAAGTCTGAAGAAGTCAATTAATCAGGATAAAACAACTTACACCCCTAATAAATAATCGTAAAAATTCTTACTGTTTCCGCTCATTTTGAATAAACTCACTGGGAGTCATCCCGAATTTTTGTTTAAACGCTTTGGTAAAATAGGAATTACTGTTTAATCCAATCCTGTAAATAACTTCGGAAATGGAGACATCTTCCGACGAAAGAATTTTTGCCGCCTTTTTCATTCTAATATCTCTGATAAAGTCCCCCATTGACTGACCAGTAAGTGACTTTACTTTCTTATACAAATTAGTCCGGCCAATTCCCAGCTTTACCGTCAAATCATCAACCGAAAATTCATTATTATCCATATTCTCATCGATAATTTGAATAAAACGATCAAGAAAATCACGGTCTTTGGAATTCCTGGCAATTTCCCTGCAATCGGCAAAAACATCGCTGCTGTATTTCTCTTTAAGATCCGTCCTGGTCTTTATCATTTTTCTCACTTGAGCCACCAGGAGATTCAAACTAAATGGCTTAGGCACATATAGATCCGCTCCACCTTCAACGCCTTCAATCTGATCCTCCACAGAGGATTTTGCAGTGAGAACAATAACTGGTAAATGACTCATATTAATGTCCGCCCGAATATTCTTTAGCAAGGTCATTCCATCCATCACCGGCATCATTAGATCGGAAATAATCAAGTCTGGCAAATCCTCTTTTATAATATTTAGAGCCTCTTCACCATTTCCAGCCTCTTTCACTTGGTATTCATCTTTAAATGAATCCCTTAACATACCCCTTAAATCAACATTATCTTCAACAATCAGCAAAAACGGCTTCTCGTCATTACCCTCTTCATGGATGTAATCCTCCTCAAGGTCATTTGAAACTGCAGAAATTCCTGAAACAGATTGAGGATAATCAGCAGAAATAGAATCGTCTATAACCTCACTTTCTGCAAGATGTTCACTTCCAACGGGAAACCCAACAACAAACTCGGTTCCTTTTTCCCGTTCACTACTAACAAATACCAATCCCTTATGAAGAAAAACAAGACTTTTTACCAAAGCCAACCCAATACCGGAACCTAAATGGTTATTCCCGGAATCAGACACCTGATAGTAACGCTGAAAAATCTTTTTTATGGATCCTTCAGAAATACCGATTCCGTTGTCGGACACTTTGAGAAATAAATATTGAGAGGAGGGATAGGGACTTTTTTCAAAAAAATAATTCTCAAAAGTCGGCTTTAATGCATCAATCCTTCCTCTGAATACAGTCACGTTAATATTTCCTCCCTCCGGAGTAAACTTAAAAGCATTGGATAAAAGGTTCGTGATGATTTTAATCATTTTCTCCCCGTCAAACCAAAGTTCCTCTTCCTTCCTGCTATCTACATCAAAAGCGATATTTTTCACTTTGGAGTTTTCAGAAAATGAATCAGTTATATTTTTGAGAAATCCAATAAACTCCTGCTTTTTAGCTCTCAATCTTAAGTCGCCTCCTTCTGCTTTCCTAAAATCAATTAATTCAGTGATTAAATTTAATAATCTCTGAGAATTATTGGCAACAATCGAAAGCAGCCTTCTTTGTTCAGAACGCCCCAATTCTTGAGAAAGCATACGTTCAACAGGAGTGAGAATAAGAGAAAGAGGGGTTTTAAATTCATGAGAAATATTAGTAAAAAACTGAATCTTCATTTTATTGATTTCCTCATTCTTTTGCTCCTTCGCTTCTATTAGCTTAATGTTATTTTTCATTTTCACCAATCGGGATAGATAGTAATAAATAACCCACATAACGAAGAGATAAATTACAACATATCCAATATAAGCTCCGGTACTCATCCACCATGGTGGCGTTATTGTTATACCAAGACTTGCAAGGTCTTCACTCCAAACCCCATCATTATTGGAAGCCTGAATTTTTAAATCGTATTCTCCATACCTCAGATTAGTATAATTAATTACGGGATATTCTCCGGAAACAATGTTCCAACCCTCATCAAATCCTTTCAGACTGTAGCGAAATTTACACTTTTGTGGATTAGCATAATGGCCTGATGACAGATGCAAACGAAAATCATTTTGCTGATAATTTAACTTTATTTTGTCCTTAAATGAGATGTCTTCATCCAAAATAACTTGTCCATTATTTTTTCTATCCGGCATCACCAAATCTCCCTTAACCTCTAATCTGGAAATAATTACATCTGCTTGAATATCATTTTTCTCAATCAATTGAGGGATAAAATAATTCAATCCCTTAATCCCCCCAAAATAGAGGGTTCCGTCTGACCCCTTTTGAGCAGCCCCGATTTTAAAACCATCACTTTGGAGTCCATCTCTAGCATCAAAGTGCCAGAAAGAAGAATCTTTTGGGTTAAATCTAGATAGTCCACTTCCTCCAATCCACAGAAAGCCATCATTATCTCTAATTAGACTTTCCACATCATTCCCTGGCAGGCCTTGGGAGCTTCCAAAAGCCGAAGCAGTATATTGTCCATGTCCGAAATCATCAAATTCATTCCGGAGAATCACCCTGTTAAGGCCTCCTCCTAAAGTACCCAGCCAATAGGTGGAATCATTTTCTTTTACAATTGGCCAGACGTACTCACTTGATAACGATGTTGAGCTTTCATTACTCCTATAGTAACCTATTCTTTTAACATCACCTTGCTGATCAAGCCATATTCTATTCAGTCCATGACTGGAAGAGGCAAGAATCTCATTTTTCGAACTGTCCACAAAAACGAATGGGATGGTATTAGAACTGGTTTTAAAGTCCGGATGCGCTTCATTGTATACTTCTATTGATTCCAAAGTAAAATCATCGAAAAGTCTGATTTTAAATAATCCACCCCCCCAACTTCCGGCCCAAATATTTTTATGTGAATCAATAGCTAAGCTATATATGGCAAATGGCGGAATAGTCTCTGAATCATCAGGATTATAGGTTATGGATTTTACTGCTCCCGTTGATAGATCAAAAACACTCAGTCCATGAAGAGTTCCAATAAGAATGGCTCCGGGAATGGATGCCAGAGACCGGATGCTGCGGTTACATATCCTTTCATTGATTTCAATGCCGTTGTATTGATTAAATACTTTCTCTTGACTGGGATCAAAAATTAAAATACCATTATTCTTTGTTCCAATCCAGATCATTTTATTCTCATCCTCCACAACAGCTCTGACAAAATTATTTCCAGGAAAAAAACTCCCGTTTTTATAACCTTTATACTTCACCAGATTAAACTTTTTTTGTTCCAGGTCAAGTATATTAACCCCTCCACCCCAGGTTCCAACCCATAAGCACTTTTTTTGATCCTCAAAAATTGAAGATATATGATCTGATTCCAAAGTATATTCAAAATAGGGCGATTTCTTCAATACTTCGACCATGGGGTTTTCGGACAAAGGATCCCGTACAAAAACAAGCCCACGGGGAGTAGAAGCCCACAAATTTTTCTGTGTATCCACATAAAAGGCCGAAATTTCCAACATTTCCGATGAGGACAATCTGCTTCTTAATTGATTAATATCTAAAACAGTATGTATAGGAGTTTCTCCTCTAATCGCTTCATCTAAGGTCAATGAAAATATCTTATTCTGGGCAAGCACCCACAATAGATCCTCTTTATATTCAATATCAACAATTGCTCCCAGATTTCCCTCCAGTTTCGGAGAATTCAGCCGCTGAATTAACATACTGTTTCTGGATGCAAGATCATAATAAAGCACTCCCTGGGTTGTTCCGATCCATAAATTTCCACTATCATCATTGGTAAAAGAAACAACTTCAATGGGTGGGAATCCTGAATTTAAAATCCCACTTAGATTTAGAGGGTTCTTTACCTCCAAAATATTTGTTCCCGCATCGAAATCCGCTTTCAACAAATTTCTTCCCGCAATAAACCAGATAGATTGGTCAAGAATGATAATTTCTGAGACCGGCTTTGTGCTGGACAATCCTGTTGAATCATTGATTTGAAGTGAAACAAATTTTTGTTTTTTTAAGTTTAAACAGTGGATACCTCCTTCTGTCCCTATCCACAAATAATCATTCATCTCAGCCAGAGCAGTTATCCGGTTATTGTACACCTGGTCATTAGGAGCTTGCCGATTAAAAAAAAGTTCCAGATCATAACCGTCATAACGCTGCAAACCGGAATTTGTCCCAATCCAAATAAATCCTTTGTCATCTTGTTCAAAACACAGAGCATCGGTATGGGCCAAACCATCATTTATTGTAATGTGCCTGAACCGCTGATAATTTTGCCCATGGATATTTTGAATAAATCCAAAAACAAAAAAAACAAAAAGAAAAAAGCTATGGGTTTTAACTGAAGTCATTTTCATCATATTCCTACCTCACAAGAAAAACATCAAAACATTCACAACAATCCCTGTCAAAAGAATCATTAAATCCGAATAAAAATCTGCTCTTTATTCAAGTGTTAAAACTATTCAATTTTACTTAAATCCACAAAAAACAAACATTGAATCTACCCTTGTCCTTTAAATAATTTTTAAAACAAACATAAATGACTCAAAACCTATATCTTTACCAAAAAATTGGCTGTCCAAATAAAATTCAGACAGCCAATTTTTATATATAATTAAGCGAAAAGGTTCATTCCTTTAGCACCTTGTAAACACTTAAACCCTCAACTTTAACAAAATAAACTCCCGGTTCCAGAAAACCTAAATTTATCTGACTGCCACTTTCGCTTATCACCAGCTTTCCTGAAACATCAAATACTTCTATAAGGGAGCCGGGTTTGGCATTCCGAATAAACAAAGTATTTTGCACGGGCATTGGAAATAAAACATGTCTGTTACTATTATTTATTTCATTTATTTTAGTATCCGTATCACACCCTGAAAATATAATGCTACTGGTTGTTGCTTCATCAATATTGAAATATTCTTCCTTATTATCCCCGGAAATACAATTTCCGTTAATCACAACATTTTTGAAACCTACATCACTAATCAGATAAACATCTCCATTGTCCAGCTCTGACCCCAGAATCAGGCTTTTTGAAGAATAAGAGGTCTGAAGAAAACTATTCCCGTTAAAACTAACCTGTTCACCATAAACATAAACATTCTCCAACTTTATATTAGAAATACGCCCTACTGAATTTCTGTAATCTGTTGGGAGTGTGTAATCATTAACATCAATCTTCCTCGAAATATTGTGCAAATTTACCAATGCTGGTATATTGCCATCTACAAACAGATTTTTCACCACTACGTTTTCCCCTATCATATCATAATCTATTTGTGACATAATAATGCCATTATTATTTCCCAAACCTCTCCACTCGGGGTAAATGATATAATTATTCTCTAAAACACTGTTTTCTGTATCGTAATTACCATCCCATCCCAAACAAAGCACAGAACCATTAAAACCTTGCCAAAAAATGGTATTGGTAACAGTCAAGCCTTTATTATATAATGCATCATCACAGGCGCGAATAAAACACTGATCAATTACATTATTATCTCCCCAGGGCCGGAAACCATCATTATTGGGATGCCACCCCCAATACTTAACATTACGATAGGTTGATTGGTATCCCATATTAACACCATGTCCGGCACCATCGCATACAATAATTCCTTCTATTGAATTATTATTTCCACTTACATCAATGTGTGCTTCATTAGCAGGATATGAATCAACACCAAGTTCTCCACCATTAAAATCCAGTCTTTTTGACCATTTGAAGTCACGTCCGGACAGCACTCCCCGTCCATAAATCATCACATTATTACCTTCCGATTTCGCAATGCGTCCATGGACATAAGCTCCTCCCTCAAAATAAATTTGCTTATCATCAGTAATAATACTTCCCATATTACTGACATCCCCAAATGTTCGCGACAAATCATGAAATCCGGCCGGAAAATAAATAATCGGGGCTGCTGATAAGTCTGCTCCGGTTGAGCTTTCTGAATACACATGTACATTGGGACTGTTTTTATTGGGGATTCTGGTTTCAAGCCCTTCAGCAAACAACATTAGCATGTGCTTAACGACTCCATCACTGGTTTGTTTATTGTCCTCAGAGATAAAATTCACACTAACATATCGGGGGCTATTCAGGGTAAATGTAACGGAGGTTTTTTCTTCATTTGAATCAAATGTTATATCATAAGGAGAAGGTACTATTTCAATTTTCTCTGCTCCTTCTCCAAAAATTTTATCGATGGTCACAGTTACGGGTGCATCATAATTCGCCGAAAACATAGACCAGTTAAAGGTTCTTCCTCCCCTGAATTCACTGGCAAAATCGGGTATTTCATCATCTTTGGAATGTGACATAATCACCTCAGAATTAAAAACCTCTCCGTTTTGCTCAAGAGTCACAACATATTTATCAGACAAAAAAGCCTCCCCCTCTCCGGTAGGCCAGTCATAAGTGACAAGGTTTTGAGAAAAAACAGATAATGGAAAAACACAACAGATTAAAACAAAAATTAAATTCTTCATATCATTATTTTGAAAGGTTAAAGATGATTTCTAAATAAACAGGCCTTGTACATTATTCCCAAGGTAATTTCGCAATCCCGTTTGGGCGAAAAGCTGGCAAAACATTATTTGATTTACGAGCTTTCTCTTTCTTCTCATTATATTGATCTCTGGTTTCTTCCGGATTCCAATACCAAGCATGAGGTTCATGTTCAACTGTCATGATAGCTTCTGCCTTTTTTACAATCTCAGGATATAACCCTGAAAGATCTCGCTCTGTATAAGTATCTTCCTCAATTAGATATAATCTGGTTTCATGCTCCGGAGTTTTCCGATAAGCTTTCCAGGGCCCCATTCTCAATGCCTGTTCCCTTCCTCTGGAGAAATAGAGGTAGGGATGTTTCTCAAACCCGGATGAATTGTTTTTTAGCAAGGGAAGAAGGGTGTGCCCATCGGATCTTAATGAATCACCCGAAAGCCCTGCCAGCTCTATCGCAGTAGGGAAAAAGTCTGGCAACCAAACAGGTTCATTTTCAACACGGGAGGCAATATTCTGCGGCCACGAAACAAAAAAAGGAATTCTGCATCCTCCTTCAAGAGTGGAAAATTTTCCGCCGGAAAAAGGGCCTTTATTTCTCAACCAGGGATCATCAGGCCAGTCAGGACCATTCCCCCTGTCAGTATAACCACACATGGAATAACCATTGTCTGAGGCAAAAAAGATCACTGTATTTTCATATACACCAAGTTCTTTTAACTCTTCAACTAGTTCTCCCACGAAACGATCTAACTTCAATACCATTGCACCCCATTCCCGGGATAATTGCAAAACACTATCCGGTTGATTCATCTCGGCCAAATCATCCACAATCACCGGCCCATGAGGTAACTGAGTTGCATAATAAAGAAAAAACGGATTACCACTCTGATCAGGACTATTCTTTCTAAGAAAATTGAAAGCTGCTTCTTTTATTTTATTTTCTGAGTAAACATAGCCATAAGGATCTTTCAGCTCATCAATGCATAATCTGCCATTTGCATCATAGGTGTTTTGTGGCTTGTTATCCTCATAATCATAACGCCTCATCATATCAAATCCCTTATTCTCCGGAAAGAAAATCTTCTTTTCGTTTTCTCTTAAATAATCAGGTATGTATGTATGGGCCCTGGTTTGATCATAATATCCATAACTGTAATCAAACCCTTGCTTGTAGGGAACTCCTTCGGTTCCGGGAAGACCAATACCCCATTTACCTGTAAATGCGGTATTGTATCCTGCGGTTTTTAAAACTTCGGCAATGGTTATATCTGAATCTTTCAAATTATCCTGACCTCTGGCGCTGGAATTCATTCTTACAGAAGAATGTCCTGTGTGCAATCCGGTTAAAAGACTGCACCGTGACGGGGCACATGCCGGTGCTGCAGAATAAGCCTGTGTAAAACGAATCCCTTCTGTGGCTAACTTATCTATATTGGGTGTCTGATAGCGCTCTTGCCCAAATACACTCAAATCCCTGTAGCTCAAATCATCTGCCAGAATAAATATAATATTGGGCTTCTCCTGACCGACAACTGGTGTAAATGAAACACATATCGTAGCAAGACAAAAAGTTATAAAACAGAATGCCCTGCGCTTGTTGAAAACTTTTATATTCGATAATTGATTGCTCATCAGAAAGGCTTGTTTTGTTGGTTCTCACTAATGCAAGGAGGTTCAATGACCTCCCTGTTATTTTAAAACACATAAAATGAATTAATAACTTTGGAGTGGAGCTCCACCAAAAAACTCAGGGAAGGACACTTGAACCTCTCCTTCTACGCCCATCTCAAACACAAGAAAGATATCCCTATTCCCTTTTGCTCCTCTTATGAAGGTTTCCGCACGTCCACGGTTTACCTGATTACTGAACTCATCCAATAAAATAGTACCAGCAAGTTTTCCATCAGGACTATCAAGGCGAATTTCAACTTTCCCCTCAGAAATAGTGTTCAAAACATTTAATCCAAAATAATAATATCCGGTACCTAAAGGCACATTTTTAAATTCACAAATCCCGTTTTCAGAAACATTTATTATTTTATTTTGAATGGAAACCCCATCGGAAGTATTTACCTGACCATTCAAGAGCTCAATCGCATAAGGTTGTACAATTTTTACAGGCTCAACCCCCGAAAGCGTTTGTTGTACAGGAACCACATTCCCCTTGTCATCATACTCCAGCAAGTCTATGCAGACAGATCTCTGTGTCCATGTTCCCGGGCCCTGAAATGAATCCTGACGCCAGGAGGAAAGAGCCGAAGTATGGTAAAATAAATATTCATTGCCATGAAACTCAACTATTCCTCCATGGTTGGACTGAAAGACGCGCCAGGGAACAAATTCTTTTCCCGGGTATTTGGGCCCTTCGTTCACATTCACGCCCAATTCATAATTCATAACCCCCCCGTATTTGAAGGGCCCTAACGGATTATCACTGACACCATAATCCAGTGTGGATTTCATTCTTTCTGGATCATCAGGGTTTTCCGGATCAATAGGCTTTCCATAATGAGCATGATAGGATACATAATATTTATTGTCACGCTTATGCATCCAAATGGCCTCCATAAAATCTTCATCATCAACGTCCATATGAATGGGCTTCCCGTCCAGTTCTTTCATATTGTCCTTCAGCTTTGCTCCCCAGTGATTACCAAAATAAAGATACTTTTCTCCATCATCATCAATAAAAACCGATGGATCAATACCCCGTGTTCCTTCAATTTTTTCATTTATTACAGTGAATCGTTTATCAGGTGAATCACTGACAGCTACTGCAATATAAGATTCCGTTTTTCTCTTCTGCTCATCATACCCGTGCTCAGTAAACAACTTTCTTACAGGAAAGTACAAATAATATTTACCCTCATGGTAAACCATATCAGGAGCCCATAATGCCCAGTCTTCACCTTCAGGCTCTGTTGCGGATCCTAAAACATCCCATACATTTAGAATTTCCCCATGATCCACCCAGTTAACCATATCGGCAGATGAAAATGTATGGTATTTATGCATTGTGGAATAACCGCCCCCATGCTCATGATCAACCGAAGTAACCATCCAAACTCTTCCGTCAGGCATCACATGAGGCGAAGCATCAGCAGTGTACATGTGGGTAATTACAGGATTTCCATAAGGGTAGGGCTCCGTGTTCTGATTTTTCTTTCCCTGTGAAAACCCCACATAAAGGAAAGATAGTAAGAAGATAGCTGAAATAAACTTTTTCATAAATAACACTTTTATTTTATTATTAATTTTTTTGACACAGAATAATCTTCACTTTGAAATCTTACAACATATTGACCTTTAGGCATATTACTCAAATCAATATTCCCGGTGGGATTTTCCACACTCAGTGAATAAATTAAACGTGATGAATAGGAATAAAAAGAGATGGTAAAGTCATCCGTAAAACCAGTCTCAAAAAACAACCTTGTTGAAGCCGGATTGGGATAAATCTTAACAAAGGGCACACAATCTGCTGGCTCTGCTAAAAACTGTTTCTTTACCTTAAGCTGAAAACCATTAAAACGAAAAGCGGCTGGCACTCCACGAGAGTTAATAAACTCGAAATGTATATTTTGAAAGCCTTTTTTTAATTCTAAAGCTATTGCTGAGGTAAAGGAATAGTCCATATCTCCACCGGTAAGAGGAACGTTAATTTCTCCAACCTCCCCATGCTCTGTTTTTACAACAATACTGCAATCAGCCTTTTCGGTCGCAGTACGCGCAGATAAATAATAAGTCCCTGATTCCGGGATATTGATCAGATAAGTAGATTGTCCATGTCCATTTATTATTAAGGACTTGGTTTGGCGCTTTTCCTGATTAGTATCATCCAGGCACTTCTGAAGAAATACTTCATCTATTTTAGAATATCTTTCTGCATTAAAAAAAACTTTCTCTTCGCCGGAGGCTCGCCAAATTACAATCTGATCCTCATTTGAAATTCCATTGCTATAACCAATGACTTTGATTTTATATTTCCCTGCTTCTGAAAAAAAAGAATTGTTTATATTATTAAAAGCTCCACTGAATAATTCAGAAAAAGCAATTTCTTTTGGATGATTTTGATTTCTGCCTGCAATAGTGTTCTTCAAATCTGAAAATCCGGAAACGGAAAAATTAGAAACTTCTGAACAATTCTCATGAGGAAACGCAATCTCTCTTCCATTTACATAAAGTTTTAAACTATCATAAACCTGCATTCCTGCACCACTTTTTTCATTAATGATTACGTCAACAGTCTCATTGAACAGCAGACTTGTCCCTGTCGATGGTTCAGAAATCCTAATCGAGGGACTAAGCGGCAAAGGCTTACCGGCAATTAGGCTTGCCGAGTCAAAAAAAACTTCCTCCTTCGGATTCTCTAATGTAAACTTCAGACAAAGATCTTTTTTCCCTTTAGCACCTATCAGTAAGGCGTACTCCGGACTATTGATTTTCTCAGACTCATTTCCTTTTTCTGAAAGTAAAAGTGTCCCAATCAGTTGCCCATAACAATCATCAAGGAATACTTCTACGCTTCCTAAAGCTTCAGACAAATTCCTCAATCCAAAATAATAGTAACCTGATCCCATCGCAACTCCTTTGAACTTAATCCAACCTTCCTTTTGAGATAGTTGGATAGTCCCGTTTTCCATTAAAACAGAATTGGAGTGGATGACAGAATCAGAATCAAGATCTATCCTGTACGGTTGATTTATTCCGGTAGATTGCACACCTCCTAAGGTTTGCCGGACAGGTAAAAAAACATCATATTGATCTTTAATTATTTCATCAATACAAACAGAGCGCCTAAAATCACCGCCTGCATCTTTAAAACCAAAATCAATCCACGAAGAAAGAGCTGAATTATGGTAAAACAAATATTTTTTTTCATGATAATTCACCACACATCCCTCATTGGAATGATTTAATCTCCAGGGAACAAATGATTTTCCCGGAAGTTGAGGCCCGGTCTTTATATTTGCTCCTAATTCGAAATTCAGAACCCCTCCCTGTCTGTATGGGCCCTGAATGTTATCACTTATCTGATAATATATATTGGATTTCTTTCTAAAAGGATCTTCTATGGATTCGGCATTTAGGTTATGCAAATATTTGGTCTGATAACTCAAATAATAACATCCGTCATACTTAAAAAGCCACGGCATTCCCAGATAATCATCTCCTTCCAAATAAAACCGAAATGGGGCTGAGGCCAGATTGGTCATTGACCGATCTAATAATGCGCACATTTTGTTACCCCATAACAAATAAAACTTTCCGTCACTATCCACAAATACAGAAGGGTGTCCTCCAAAAACATTTTCAATACTTCTCTGTAAGAGTTTAAATCGCTTATCAGGCCTTTTACTATATGCAACACCGATACACTCCTTTTCCACATCTCCTTCCTGAAGAATATACGAAAAGAACAAATAATACATGCCATCACGAAATACTACATCACCGCTACCTAATGTTTTAATCAGGCTCAACGAATCTCCGATAGTATTCAAATCAACGATATTGAAAACTTCTCCATGATCTGTCCAATTTTTAACATCTGAAGACGAATACATCCTGAAACTACCTATTTGCGGTTTTTGAGCATCCGTCTGAGCTTCATCAATAGATGCTAACATCCATAATCTGCCATCTGGAAAAACATGCACTGAAGGGGATGCTGTAAAGCAATTCTGGATGACAGGGTTTTGAAAAGGATACTCAACTTTCTTCTCAAAAACCGGCCCTGACCACGCCTTTACGATGGCAAAAACTAAAACAATAAAAACTGAGTATTTTTTCATTAAATCCGGCAATGGCAAACAAAAATGCTTGCTTCAGGAATATCCCTTAAAGCAAGCATTACAAAAAAATTATTTATTCTACAATCAGCTTCCGGTTTATGATTCCATCCTTCATTTCAATCTTCAAAAGATAAATACCACTTTTTAATGAAGAAACGTTAATTTCACCTTTCCCTGAAATTTGCTGGCCGGAAATCACTTCCAGCCCGCTCAGGGAAAATGCGGAAATCATTGCATCTTCCTTACCATCCAGGTCAACAAAGACAACATCGCTGGCAGGACTGGGATAAACGCTTATGTTCTTTTTCACAACATCATTTACAGATGTGTAATCTCCTGATCGGAAATTTACTTTATCCACATTACATAGATAGCCGGTAATCTCACCGATATGCCAAAAAGTTAGTCGAATAGTATGTGACCCGGCAGGTAAACCTGCCAATTCATTGGATGACCACTCATAGGTTCCCCAACCTCCGGTATTAAGGAGTTCAAGCGTGGCCACATCTGCCCCATCCACAGAAACAGTAATTCTGGTACCAGCCTGGAAACCTGAGGTAAGTGCAGAAACTGTATAATTTCCAAGTGCAGGAATATCCACATTCTCATATTCAGCCCAGGTAATAGTACCGTCATAGTTTCCATCAGCATCTACTGCTTTTATTCCGTCAAGTTCAGTTCCGGCATTACTCACTTTAATGTTACCGTTTAAGGTGGTAGCATTTTCTGCTTCGATCTCAAAATCCTGGCCTGACGCAGAATAGGACAATCCCATTAAACACATTCCAAATAAAACTGTAAAAATTCTCATAACTAAAGATTTAAATTAAACATATTAATAAACTGCAGCTTCAGATCGTCTGAGAAGTTCATTGTGTATTCGTTCAGACCAATCTTCGAACAACTTTTTATTTCTTTTTTCTATTTCAGGATAATTTTTACCGTTAGACAAAAGATGATTCAGAGTGACTCCCCATTGTCCCAATAAAACCCAATAGGTAGCAGCATCAGAATGATCAACCGAACCATGAACAAATTTGCCTTCAACGAAAAGCTTGCCGAGATGACTTTCTTTGAATGGATTATAATATTGTTCTCCTTTGGGACTTCCACTCACGATCCCATGCTGTCCGATGGCTCCACATTCATAATACTCGATAAATCCGTTTAATGCCATCCGTTTCAAATAAGCACAAGCCGCTGCATCCTCACGGCAATTGGCAACATCTTCAGGATGTTCCGCAGTGCCCTGATGGAGAGGCGAGTTTGTCCAGTGAGCTATGAATCGCACATTATACAAGAGTTCTTCCTGACCACTATCAATGCAGTGTTTTACCAAAATGGCTGGTTCAGTCAATGAACCCCAACATAATACGTTTAGGACATCTCCCCCGGCCTTAACTTCCGCCAGCAATTCTTCCACTGTATTATATTCATCCAATGAGCTATAATCTTTATCGGGATCAAAACGTTCTCCACGCTCTTTTATGCAAGATTGCATAACGTTAAAAGTCTCCGGAAAACCTCCGATATTTTGATTAAGTTGAGGAAGATCTTTCTTGTAAGCACTTACCATTACAGCATTAAACCAGTCTTTCTGGTTGGGGGTATCCTTATGGGCATCACGGTGAGTACTGGCAACAACGATCCCTTTTGTTTCAAACATATTGCTTAGAAGAAAATAGCCGGCCATGGCCGAAACATCATCGGGATCATTGATTGTACCCATGTGGTTGAATCCCTCAAGAGTCGGATCAGAAATATCTGAAATTATCCAAACTTTTTCTTTTTGAGCTTCAGCACTATTTGAAAACACCAAAAGCAGTAATAAAAATCCAATCCAATATTTCATGACAACAGTATTTAGGTTTTAAGTAAAATTAGAATTCACATGACCGGATTTTTAAGACATTCCATATCATGCTTTCTTTATGTCTATCTTAGGATCGGGTTGCAGGAAACGCACAATCGTTAAACAATTGTTTACCGAAAGTAACATCTAAAAACAGCTTCTAATTTGTTCTTATGTGCAAGTCTTTAATCGTATCATACACCCCCCCCGGTTTTCCCCATTTAAACTGTCCTCTAATAGAACTTTCTCTTATGTCAATTAAGAAATTATCCACCACGATGAAACAAACCATCCAAATAAAAACCTCATTTGAAACATTCAAAAGGCTGAATGAAGATCGGATTTATCTGCTGTTAAATTTGGACAGGATTTCTGTAAAACTTCATTCATTTTGCACCTCAACACTCTGTTCTGTGCTGTATCGCATTTTCAAAAATAAGGCATTAGCATTCCTCTCATTTGTTTAATCATACATTACCTTAGCGCTGAAATGCCACTGTAATTAAAACGATTGCGCAAACCCAACGAAGACTATAGATGTGGACTGCTAATAAACTTCGTATAATAATCTTCAAAACCAGCGGACTCCAGGTGCGAACTATTAATGCATGAGTGTGGTATAAAAAGGTATATTTTTGTCAAAATCAAGGCGTTTTAAATTTTTGCCTCGGAGTTAACTAATTGTTAATGAGGATGCAAAAATTTAAAACAACGATGAGTTTGGCAAGAAAGATGCTTTTTAGACCGGGCTCATTCATAGAACCTATATTTTGCAAAAGAAGAATGATGGAAAGAAAATATCGTAAGACTCTGGAAAGCTTATTTACGTTCGAACAGAACCAATTTCTAAATTCTTTGATACCTCAGGATAACTCGCCCTTTTTTCCACACAATAAATCAACACCTAAGATCTATCACAATACAAGAAATACATTAGAATGATCCGTTCCCCCAAACTTTAAAATATATTTCCCATGAGGTAAATCAGAAACACCGATCTGGTCATCATCTGCAGCTGCAATTTTTCTTTTAATAAGACGACCATTTAAATCATAGATAAGAATTTCCGTCCCCACACCTACATTGTCAATATTTAGTATCGATGACACCGGATTGGGATAAACTTCTACCATGCTCAACCCGCTTTCCTGTATTGAAACATTGGAAGGAGTAGTACGAAAGGTTTCATTTTCAGATATTATGTCACTTGCGGCATACAGCGGCATCTCAGGGCCACAATTTTCTTCAACACGCAAATACCTCCTCATAACCTTTGAATATAGAGCAAATTCCCCTTCGCCCAGATCAACCCATTTGAATTTAGCCCAATCCGTAATGGCGGGTTCATCAGAATCTCCTCTCAAATCGTCAGGTAATGTATAAATGTATCCATATCTGGTAGGATCAGCTTTCACATAATGCCCGTTTTGAGCTTTAAGCGCTATGTAACCATCTCCTGCATTTTCGACCAGGAAGGTATTCTCCAAATTATCAGAATTAGCACAAAGGGGCGCCAGGCTATAAGGTAATGATTCATCAGACTGGACTACCTGATCTGTCTTTTTCGCAATTATCCGTACACTACGATCATACGGAACATATCCGACATCCGGCTCCGAAATCGGCTCCGGCAGCGAAAAGAAAGTTATTGTTTGAAGCAAAGTTCCATTCATGCCATTACTTGATACTGCGGACTCTGGAACTTTCTCGTTGTAATCAAAAAAATCACCATCATCAATATTTTCCACATGGTTTCCTTCAATAACAAGATTGTCAAAATGAATAAAACGCATGTATGCCTTTTGATTGGTTGCCGGGACAACTTCTGTTTGTAGCAAATTATCGCTACGGGAATGATGCTCTATAACAAAATCTTTAAATGTTTTATCTTGAAAAACACTTATCTGATTGGCATTTTCTACATTTTGATCACTCGAAATCCCTATATTAAATACAACATTCTCAGTCCCTGTAATTTTTACATCTTCCCAATAGCCACCAGAATGCTGTTTCAAGTCCCCTGCCTGCAACCGACTATTAAAAACGCCATGATTATGCCAATAACCAGAATTTCTTTTATCGGCAGGTAAAACCGTCTGGTCGAACACTCTGGCTCCTGCATTGTTTTCATTATTCACTCCCCAGCCAAATTGGAAACTTGGACCATTATGGTATATCCGGGTTGTACAATAATGCATTTCATAATCTTCATGAGTATAAGTAATATCATCATCATTAACAGCAAAAATCCCAATATAGGAAGTTCTGGTATCCCCTTCTTGATATAAACCGCCGGCATAACCAACGTCTTTATGATCAATCAAGCTCCCACTTCCACCATATTTGGTCGAGGTGCCCATCCTACGGCTAATGGAAGAAAGACCTTCGACTATCTGTTCCTGAGATTTATTTCCTTTAAAAAAAATACTTGCTTCCCACGAACCTCCTATACCCCAGGCGTTACCTTCTGCAGGCCTGATTGCAGCCCAGGGAGTTCGTCTGCTCCAGTTATCATCTTCCTGATGCACAAGGAAAAGCTCATCACTATAAACACCTCTCCCCCAAACATGTATGGGCTTTTGCGTGCGATTTAAACAAAAACCTCCGTGAAAATAGGCATCTCCTGGGATGTATACTTCTTCAGCAGTATTGTTTTCTCCATCCCCAAAGAAACGAAGATGATTATCTGGTAGATGAATCCCGGGTCCGACAACAATTAAGCGCCCCTGGTCAAATTCTTTATAGGTATTTTCAGGTGCCGAAGCAGGCGCTGGCTTCACCGGATTAATGAATACCATTAAGGGATGTTCATAAATAAGTGCCCCACGGTTAGGATCCTCCCAGTCTTTTCGATTAAATGTAATCATATAATGACGGGAAAAATCCATTTCATCATTCCCGGCTCCGGGTAATGTTACATCAATGGTACTATTATCAACAAGTGTTTTTGTCAAAGGAGCAGGATGTATTTCAAGTTGATCAAACGTAATGGTTTGACTCAAAGCCCCCTCAAGTAACCTAACACGAACCACTACATCCGTTTGGGCATCAAAATTATTCCAGTGTCTGCTATGCAATGTTCTGGAGGGAACATTTGAATTCGGACCATAATTCCCATAGGCATAAACATCATGACCTCCGGTATGGGCCGGATCATTCTGTGATTTTTGGTCCCTTATTTGAGGACGGACTTCATAGGTAGGGGAATATTTCCATTCCCCTTCGGAAACAGGTCGTACCTCTACCTCAAAAAATGATGAAATCCTTGTAGCTTTCCCTTTTTCAGGTTCTGAAGGACATTGATCCTGGATCATTCCAAAGGTAATCCCATTAATGGTTGTATCTTTGGGATTTCTTATTCCCGGTATTTCAGGGTAAACTTCCAATTCTGAATCACTTCCAACAATTCTTATTACATTTGAATAATCAGACTGCGTTTCAGAGTTGACAGCTTTTATTCTTAAATCAATAGATTCAAGCAATGAAAGATTATCAATTTCACAAGAAGTTAAATTGGCACTAACATTTTTTATTACCTCCCACTCTTCTCCATCCTCTCTGCCCTCAATAATAAAAGAGTCTTCTCCGGTACTATTATCTGTCCAAAACAAAACAATCGATTCTGAATTGCTATCTCCCCGATAAAAATAAAAACCATCAGGAGCATCTAGATTCTGGGAAAAAACGGTAAAGACATTACAATAAATAAAAAAGATAATTGTTAGACTTTTCTTCATAGCTTAAAAAATTACATCATTCTGTTAAGTAATTTATTATGGATTTGATTTTAACATGGGAAATGACACAAGCTATAAATCAATCTCTCCTCAATAAGGAGCATATTTCACAAAATCAAAAACAACCTCCTGGTCAGTTTTCTTCCCGCTAGAGGAGCCATACAATCCTACAAAACTACCCGTAAAGCCTTTGGCAATTTCAGAACTAAGTAATCTCGCATCAATCACCTCCCCAACTCTCTTCAATGAATGGCAATGATCCCCTGCGTAGAATTGAAAATCCCATCCTCTGGCTTCAAGCTTAAGGAAAAGATCTTCACCTGTTTTCACATAAAGGGGATACTCACCAATAACAATTTCCTTACCTTGATCAACAGTAACCAAACGACTGTAATATTGGTCTTCCTCCCCGAATACTTCAAATCGAATATGATTCTTATGAGTAATAAAAGCCATAATCCCGGCCACTTCATTTTCAGCACCTGGGTGAAACTCCATTTTTGTTTCAAAATTAAAATGGTGATGCTGTTGCCTTCTGCCAATAAATGCAAAATTATCGCTTGATGTAGCTGTATTTTCAAGTAATCTCATTCGAAGCTGACCATCTTCCGTTTTCAACCAATCAGTGGAAGCTGGAGTCTTGTAAAAGTTCCAGGCCAAATCAAGCCGGTCACCGTAAAAATCATCCTTCCATGGCCATTTTTGCTGACAATCAGCATTCCATATCAAGTCAGGACGTACATCTTCCATGAGTGTCATATTTCCCTTCTGAGGATTATATACCGGCCAGAAACTTCCATCTGAATATTTCTTCCACTCAACCGGAACGAGAAAAGTTTCCCGACCAAGTTTGTGTTTTCCATCCTGCTTTCGCACTCCTAAATGAACAGACCACCACTCACCATTTTGCGTTTCAACCATATCAGCATGACCGGTAGCACCAATAGGTGAGGACTTATCGCGATGTGTTAAAACAGGGTTATCAGGATGATACTCCCACTGTTCGACAGGTGCTTCCAGACTTTTAGTCCTCAAGAATGAAACCGCATGATTTGCCCAGGTTCCTCCCTCTGCAATCATTAAATAATAATAATCCCCTCTTTTGTAAATATGAGGCCCCTCAGCAAAATTATCAGGACCCACTCCGGATCCATCCGTCACATAAATTCTGTCTCCGGTAAAAGAGGCCTCAAGTCGATCGTTTCTTTCAACCGGGTTTAAATCTACCTTTTGAATCCAAACCCAGTGCTTTATTGATCCGCTTTTATTTCGGTCGTTTGATGCCAACCAACAGGTGCCGTCTTCATCCCAAAATAAGGAAGGATCAATCGCAGAGACCATCTTTTTATCTACATCAAAATAAACTGGTTCAGACCATGGCCCTTTGGGATTATCTGCGGTAACAAAGAAAATAATACCAGGTCGTTCGGTGCATATAATATAATATTTACCATCGTGATACCGGATGGTAGGTGCCCACAAGTTAAAATTCGCACCCAACATTTCCGGACGATCGATGGCATACCCTATTAATTCCCAATTAACAAGATCCGTTGAAGTGTGTATGGGAAGGCCTGGATACCATTCAAAGCTTGAATTAACCAAATAATAATTTTCACCAACGCGGCAAATCGAAGGGTCTGGATGAAATCCGGGAATTACCGGATTTTCAAAAGTTTCCGGCACTTGAGCCGATGCGAAAAGCACCACCCAAAGTGCCGAAATAAAAGAAATAATTTTTCTTTTCATGAAGAATTCTATTTACCCAAATATTCAAACCAATCAAAAGAGGCTTCATTTCTGGAAACTAAACCATTGGATGTGGCGTACATTCCGATATATGGTCCGTTAAAACCACCAACTTTTTCATCAGAAATCATTTCAAGAGGTTGACTATCTCCAATGCGTTTAAGATTTTGAATTGAATTTCCGTATTTAAATATAAGATCTAAACCATTTGTTTCGGCCTGAAGAATAACCTCGTCTTCTTTCCAGTCAACTCGTGCAACTTCATGACTTCCTTGAGCATCCACTCGTTTTAAAATCAGCTCATTCCTTGTTTTAACAATGCATACATAACTCTTGCTGGTTCGATAGATAGCTATCCCTGCTTCTTCATTTTTATTTCGTGCATCAAAATTCACCTTGGTGGTTGCAATAAACTGATGATCTGTAATCCTTCGGCCAATAAAAGAAGGATTCACAAGACTATCCAGGACCTCCGGACGCAATTCAACATCCAATTTTCCATTGTCAAGTGAATACCATTTCTCATTTGGCGTTCGCAGAAAATTCCAATACAAAGCCAATTCATCTGAATTAAAATCATCTAAAGAATAATTCCCTGCTACAGGCGTCCATGGCAAGTCTGGTCTGGTCTGCTCATCAAGCAAACGTCCTATTCCCGGGTTAAAAACAGGAGTGGGAATTCCTTCCTGCTTTTCAAATTTTATGGGTGTTAAAAAAGTTTCCCTACCCAAAAGTGTAAAGCCCTGATACTTTCTTTTCCCAAGCATTACAGCCCACCAATCTCCATTTTGCGTCTGCACAATATCGGTATGTCCGACAGAATGTATAGGATAATCTGTCCCTAAATGACGATGAGTCAGGATAGGATTTGAATGATATGGAATATATGGCCCCAAAACATTATCACTGTGATGGGCTGTCACAGAATGATGAAAGCCCGTTCCTCCTTCTGCTACGAACAAAACATAAGTATTGTCAATCTTATAAATATGAGGCCCCTCGGTCCATCGGGCATTCTTGGCGTGCCCATGGGTAAGTTGTTTTCTTTCTCCTAAGAGCTTTCCGCTTTCAAGATCTATTTGTTGAATCCAGACACCATTTTTATTGGGCCATTCATTCTTTCCCGAAATATTTGCATGTCCCACGTAATAACAAGTGCCATCGTCGTCCCAAAACAAAGACGGATCTATTCCTGGTGAGGATAACCAGACCGGATCCGACCAGGGCCCTTTGGGATCAGTCGCAGTAATATAGAAATTTCGATTGCATCCAACGCAGGTGGTGATAATATAAAAACGCCCGTCATGATACTTAATCGCAGGTGCATATATGCCTCGTGAATCAGGCAACCCTTCGGGCAATTCTACCTGATCCGGCCGTGTCAGACCATAACTGATCAATTCCCAATTTACAAGATCCTTGCTATGATAAATGGGCAAGCCGGGAAACCACTCAAAACTGGAATTGACCAAATAATAATCATCACCTACACGGCAAATACTGGGATCCGGGTGAAAACCGGAAATAACAGGGTTTTCAAATTTTTCCGGCGGAATTTGAGCCACCACGGGGGTAACACAAAAAGCAATAAATAAAAGAAGGAATGAATTATATTTTCTTAATATCATCTTCATAGCGCAATATGTTATTTGAATACAATAATATTATTACTGACCAATTTTTATTTCAACAGAAACAGGATCTGCTATATTGCCGGCAGCATCCTCTGCTTCAAAAATCAATTTGTACTTACCGAATTTTACATCGTATGGAACAGGACTCGTACCAAATGGCAATGGGAACTCCTCCTGAAAAGAAAAAGATTCACCGGAAATCTCAATCGTCACAGGATCTAAACTATACGGCTCATCATAGATACCAGCCTGTTGATCCTGAACCCCGATACCGGAAACCGAACTTTTGAGTTCTTCATTTTCCACATTAACAGCTGATTCCATTTCTCCAACATATTCCAATGAAATCGTGGTGCTTGCAAGGTCATAATTATCAGTAATAGTTCCTTCAACACGAATAGGGTCGATAAAGGCTCGTAATAGTTTACCGGAGGAAGGAGAAGTAATCTGGATGACCGGTTTCTCAGTATCCTTTACTTCCTCTTCACCATCATCACTACCACAACCGCTTATCACTATGGGGAGATACAGCAATATTGATAAAAAAACCAACTGGGAATAAATACTTTTCAATTTCATAACTTCTCAATTTTATTAAATACTCAAACAAATTACTCTTCTTCGGACATGTGAAAAAAACTAACCACCCGACTCATAGTGGCAGCATTGTCCGACAATTCAAATGAACGCTTTTGCAGAACATCAGAAAGTGATGCATTTTTCTGGGTAACACTATTTAAATCGTTCATAGCAATAGATATTTGCTGAATTCCCATACTTTGTTCACTTGCAGCAAAAGCGATCTCCTGAACAAGACCGGTAGTTTCTTCAATATCTGGGATCAAAGCATTAAGTTGATCATTTGTCAATGATGCTTCCTTTAACGTTTGTTTAATAGAAGATTCAATCAAGGCTGCTGCATCTTTACTCCTTTCTGCGAGTTTTCGCACTTCTGTTGCCACAACTCCGAACCCGCGTCCATAATCACCAGCCCGGGCGGCTTCTACGGAGGCATTTAACGAAAGAATATTCGTCTGCCTGGCTATATCATTAATCAATGCAATTTTTTCATTCATTCCCTGCATTGTTTCCATAACCTTCCCATATGCTTCTGTGCTACGCCTTATTTCTTTCAGGAGCAATTTTGATTTAACCTCAGTATTGGAAGCATTCTCTTTACTCTGATTAATATTACTTTCTATCTCTTCTATTACAGAACTTATTTCCTCTGAATTTGAGGCCATTTGAGAAGAATTGGAAGATAAGTTTTCTGATTCTGACTTGAGGGCAACAGATTGTTCAATAACAGCATCTGACTCTCTGTTTAGGTCTTTTGCGAACATATTAAGCCGTGAAGCCATTTGATGAATTGACGACATCATCTGCCCAATTTCATCTCCGTATTTCAAAACCTTATTGGATAAACCAAGATTTAATTCTCCCTCTGATATCTTATGCGTGTAATCCTTTACTGTTTTTATGGGCTTCAATATATAGGACACAACAAGAATGATGATCAAAAAAATAACCAAAAGACCGGGTACTCCGACCAATAAGGATGCCTGAACCATTGAAGAAGCCTCTTTCTCAACATCGGATAAGGGAACACCCACACCTCCCCACCAGGATTCACTGGTACCTATTTTAAAAGTGGAAAAAAAGATTTGGTAAGGTTCTCCGTTTATCGGGTATCGAAGAGAAAAATTTTGCTTTTGCTCCAGGGCTTTTTTAACAACCTCGCGTTCCATTGCACCGGGAAATACCTTATCAAATGATTTTCCTACATTTTCAAAACTGGAATGACCGGCAATAGTTCCGTCATTGGACAAAAGCATAGAAACATAATCTGTCCGGGCCGAGTTTTTCAACATTGAATTCAATTCATCCAGAGATACATCGATTCCAAAAACTCCGATTCCCTGTCCCTGAAGGAAAACAGAGGTAGTCAATCTTGTAACTAAACGATTATCCTCATTAAAAAATGGATTGGACAATTGCTCTGTTCTCTTATTTAAATGATTAACAAAAAGAGAATCCTTATATCCGCCTGTTCCTTGAATCAGGTTTATTTGCCGTACATGATTGCTGGTATCTCGCAAATAATAATAAGTATCACGACCGGGATTACCCTTTCCCCAGTCATCATTCAGATATTGCTTTTCTATGGACAAATAGGTCCCGGCATATCGGGGTTGAGAATAAACCAGTCTTTTGATCTGGGTGTTGAAAAATGAGAAACCGGGATTACCCAATTCACCCCATTCAGCAACCAGTCTTGCCATAGTCCGCGCAGTACCCATATCAATACTTAATACAGATCTCATACTGTTGGAAAATCTGAATGATTCAGAATTACTCAACTGAAGAACCGCCGCCTCTGCATTGGATCGTGTTTGTCGTATTATGATGTAAACAATTGAAGAATACACAATGCCAATTCCCACAAAAAGCAAAACGGGAATTTTTATTTTTAAAGGAAGATTTCGAATCCACCCTACCAGTTTTGAAGACCTCATACTACATTTTTTTCAGTTCATTTTTGTCTTCCTGTTTTCCTTGTTGACGTTTGCATCAATATCATCAAAGGGTGTCCAATACCCAATGTTATGGTGTCAGCATAATTCTTTAGAATAGGTTCTCTTAGCCAACACACCACTACTCCCTCGTTAGTAATAAATTACCTGTTCCTCATGAGTTGGCCCCTCAATGATTATTTTTCCGTCAATAATCTCAAACGGATCAATTACCAGTCCCGGCTGTTGATTCTCCCCCTTGAGGATACCATGACAGGAGATCCATCGCCTTCCATCCGGTCCTGTAAACACTTCATTGTGTCCGACAGCCTGCCAGGGACTATCAGGATCTCCCGAATATACAGACCCAAATCTTTTGCATGCAGCTTTACTTTGAGCTCCATAGATAGGATTTCCTTCAAATTTAGACCATGGCCCCAAGGGATGTTTGGCTGTGGCATAGCCAATTTCATAGCCTCTTGACCAGGATGAATAAAACATATAATAGGTATCCTTCTCTTTAATAACATAAGCCCCTTCTATGCCTACATGATCCCAGTCACCGGCAGCACTATCCCCAACAGTAAAACAAATTTCAGGAGTCCCGATAATTTCCATTTTTTCAAGATTTAGCTCTCCTCCTTTAATTTCTCCACTTCCATTATTAAATGCATAGATTTTACCGTTATCATCTTCAAAAAAGGTAAGATCATTACCATTCATCAAGGGTTTCCCGTCTTTCAAGACCTTGTACTCTCCAAGAATGCTATCCGACACGGCAACAAATCCCTTCAGGTGTTTACTGGGAGAACAATCATAGGTCTCATTAAGACTATTGAATAGGAGATAGTATTTGCCCCGTAATTTATGAATCTCAGGTGCCCAAAAGCGATCCAGGTACCATCCGCAGGAATCTAGTTCAGAACGGTCAATCAGCAACTTCTCAAACTCCCACCCGGTAATGGAATCGGATGAATATATTTTGATACCCGGAGACTTCCCTTCTCTTGGCCAGAAAGGAGCGGATGTGCCCATCAAATAAAACTTCCCATCATCATCCTGAAAGATCTGAGCATCCCGGATACCTGTCTGGAGACCTTCGTGAATAGGATTTTGGTATCCAAAGACTGTTTTAGGTTCAGAACAACCACTAATTGTCAGCACTATTACTAATAACAGGATTAATTCGCGCATTTCATTTAAAATTTAAAATTCAACAAATTCCAGCACTCCGGATTTTTCTATTAACTTCTTTTTCAAATCATCATATTTTGGGAATTTGGCAAGATTATACCATTCGTTGGGATCTTCCTGATGGTTATAGAGTTCTTCACTACCATCCTTGTAATGAATATACCGCCAATCGGCATCCCTGATAGCGAAATTCCCGGGATCTCCAAACCACGTGTTAGCCGTGTATGGCCATGCTGAATTTGGATTTTCCAACAAGGGTCTTAATGTATGACCATGTAAATCGCCTTTCACAGGCAGATTACACAAATCATTTAATGTTGGATAGAGATCTATCAAATTAACCGGTGCTTTACATTCTCCCACCGACATTTCCGGAACATGAATCATGAGAGAAGTTTTCGTGGCTCTTTCCCAAAGGGTAAATTTTGTCCAGTGTTTCTTCTCTCCCAAATGCCAGCCATGATCCCCGGAAAGAACAACAATCGTATTATCAGCATAATCCGATTTTTCAAGTGCATCCAAAAGCATTCCTATACAATAATCTGCATAAGAAATACTGGCAAGATAGGCCCTCACGGCTTCTTTCCATTTTCCCTGTCTTACCAAAGCATCCTGCACATGTGGTTTAATAAACCCCTTGGCAATTTCCGGAATATCATCCAGGTCATCTTGAAAAACTTTTGGCAATTGGACTTCGTCAAGGGGATACATGTCGATAAATTCCTGAGGCACGAACCATGGTAAGTGAGGCCTGAATATCCCGCAAGCTGCAAAAAAAGGCTTTTCATGGTTTTTCCCGAGAAAATCTGAGATGTATCTTGTTAACTGATAATCATGAGTCTCTTCTAACTCTTCGGGACATGCTCCCCATACAAAATGTTTACCAAAGAAATCATCTCCAGGAAGTTTTATCTTTGGTTCCGGGAAAGGTTTCGGGGATCTGGTTCCTACATGACCCACCCATTCTTCGTCCCACGACTGCGAATCACTCAACTCAGCGGGCTTCTCTCCGGCTCCCCTGGGATGATGAAACACCTTTCCGGCTGCAATACTGTGGTAACCATTCGCACTGAAGTATTGAGGAAGTGTTACAGCATCTTCTGTTTCACCATTTTTCCTGAAATTTTGTGCATTGGTATATACTCCTGTCTTAAAAGGATAATACCCGGTCAAAGTAGATGCCCGTGATGCATTACATAATGGAGACGGACAATGGGCATTGGTAAAGACAACAGATTTCTTTGCCAGACGATCAATGTTAGGAGTGATTGCCTGAGGATGTCCTTCCAGTACACTATTCCAATCGTTTAAATCATCAGAATAGATGTAAAGAACATTCATCCGCTCTTTTTCAGGCTTACTCTCCACACATCCACAAAAGAGCAATGGAATCAATAAAAAACAGTATATAGTATTGAACCCTGTTCGCATGCTTTTCAATTTTATCTTTAGTATTAAAGTTTATTTTGAGTATGTCCATAAACAAAGCATAGTTTGTTTAGCTTTGTGCCTGATCCAAAAGTGCAAATTACAGTCAGCATCCTTCGGAATAAGTACTTGGGTGCCAAGCATTATACTACAAGTTGTACTTTATGAACAGGACTATTTAATCATCAGCTTCTCAGTCACCATACCATCAGGTGTTTCAACTTCGACCAGATAAATCCCGGGCTTCAGGTCGGCAACCATCAACTCAACCTGATCTGAATTCCATCTTTCCAGGGAACGAATAAGTTGCCCGTTCATATTCAAAAGTTTAATAAATATTTGACCTTTCATTTCCGGGAAAGAAACAGTCACTTTTTCACTGGAAGGATTTGGAAACAATTCAAAGGAAGAAGCCGTAATTTCATCCCCTGTAGAGGTGGGATAGTCAAAATAATCAGCACCTGAAGCAAACTCAATTTCAATGGAATGATCTCCGGAAATTTCGGATAACAGAATATACTGTAGTCTTCCTTTTGATTCTCCATCAATTTTCACATCTTTTATTTTATTTCCGTTGTCGGGGATAATATTAACAACCTGATCCTTCCCACCAAGGCAGGTTATTTCTCCATTTTCTCCAAAAGGCGTGAATGTGCCTCCGGCGTTGGCAGTAACACTTATTGTATATAAATTCCCTTCTGAATTAAAAGTAATATTCCGAACATATTTCTCCTGATCAACATTATCACCATTGGATCCTTCAAGATCAAAATCGAAATAATCTTTATGATTATCCCAGGTAACCAAAACTCCGGCAACAATAAGATTGGTAAAAGTCCATCCTTCAATCCAGTTTTGATCCCGGCCTCTCATAATCTGTTTTGTCAGCGTACCGTTCTCTGTTTGAAATGGATATTCAACTGTAATATTCTTAAATAGAAAATTCTTCAGAAATCCGAATTCTCCATCTTCTCTTATTGCACTATTGACAAGATAGTTTGTCTTATCCTCGATCGTAAGATTTTCGAGCACATTATCCTGTAACTTAATTCCGCCAACTGCTTTTGAGCCACAAAGGATACCGGTATTCTCTTTATTAGGCCAGGGAGTTGACCATTCTGCATTGATGTAATAATTGTTTCTGTATTCGGCATAACCGGTTCCCAGGTTATTCCATCCCATCATCCCTGAGGCACCATTGTTCATGGGCCAGAAAATGGAGTTTTTCACTTCGTGAGGATCCCTGGCGTAATCATAGTCATCACTTGTTTTTATAAAAATCCCGTCAACAACACTTCCACCTGAAGGCCTGACACCATCATTATTCGAAGCCCAACCGATGATTTTAATATTTTTGATATAGGTATCACTACCTGATGGAATGGTATGATGCGTCGGGTTTTCAATCACGATTCCCTCAATGTGAGCATCGTCTGTTCCCAATAGATTAAGATAAGCCTCCTTTTTCCCCTCAGAATCTCTAAACCAATGCCAGGCAAATTTTCTTCCGGTGATTATTCCACGTCCATAAAGCCAGATACCATTGTTCCGGTTAGAAATAACGGCTCCGTTTACTACAGCTCCGCCTTCAATATAAACCCGCTGGTTCTCTTTTAATGGCATTTGCCCTATCTGCCCGGGAACACTATTGAACCGCTCATCCAGATTGTATTCTTTACCGCCTTCAAAATAAATTACAGAAGCAGACTCCAGATTTGCCGAATTTGAATAAACAACTGTGGAGTTACTGCTCTTTGAAGGAGCATTCGTTTCAGGTTTATCCGCGAAAACTACTAATCCATTCTTAATATTGTCCCCACCAGACCTGTCATCATCATAATTCTCCGGCATCACAAATTCAACACTTAAATAAAGAGGCACCTCCGGCTTGTGTTCCAACAAAAACTTGACGGTTTCACCATCGAAATAAATGGGATTAATTCCCAATCCCTTTGGCGAAATTTCAACTCGCGAAGCAGCACTTCCAAACTTTTTAGTGACCTCAACAATCACCTGACCGGAAAAAGCAAACTGCACAAAAGACATGGTTCGGTCATTCAGGTAAGCTGTAACCCCACTCCCTTCATTGGGATAATTGGGATCCACATTCTGATTAGGTTTGGACAAATGCGTAAACACATCTTCAGTTACAGCTCCCTGACGCACTTTCACACTATAATAAGGTGATTCTTCAATTGTCTCCGGCCAATCATAATTTATTAATTCCTGACTTAACCCATTTGAAACAAATAAAGCAATGGCTAATACCGTAAAAACGATTTTTTTGGTAAACGTTGCATTCATATTTTTCAATTTTTAATAGACAATAATTAATTAGATGAGCACTTATTCAATTGTATTTCAGCTTCATCTTCATTGACTTTGAAATCCAGTAATTCTATTTCATCAATACATCTTGATTTGTGAAAGATGTCCTCAAAAACAATTTTTTTAACCAATGCTCCTTTACTTTTAAAAATATAGTTAGAAGCTCGCCAATCCCCGTCAATATGAATATTCTGAAAAGTCAGTTTTTTTAAACTACCACCACTTACATCCAAGCCGAAAACCAATTGAACATCATTTTCGATATAAATATTCTTAAAAACAATATTGGAAATATGGGCACCGTCATTATCCTTTAAGTTAAAAACGGCGGTATTACATGGTATTTTGGGAGTCTTTGGATCATCATTTACAATATAGATATCGGATATTTCTGAGTTGGTGGCTTGCCCGTATTGGTTCCATCCAAGCTGAAAGGCCGCCCCATTAATTTGTTTATAGATTACAAGATCTTTAGCAACTTGATGATCCCGGTAAATCTTCACGATATCATCATTGACTTTAAAAAAGCAATCCACAACGGAAGAATGATGTCCGCCACCCCATCCATCGGTCTGATGCCACCAACCAAACATTTTTAAATTACGGGCATGTACTTCTCCTCTGGACAGAACAACGAAATGGGGGGGATTGGTAAAGGTCAATCCTTCTACCTTTTGATTTCCTGAATCATTGCCTTCAAGCATAATAAGATTATAGGGAATGCCTTCCGTTCCTCCTATCCGTTCCTTGCCAACTCCTGTTATGATACCTCGCCCACGGATGGTAACATTCGATGCCTCTCCTTTAAAACTTCCAATTACAACAGATCCTCCAGGAATGTAGTAAGTCTTATTATCCAAAAGTGGTAATTGATAGCCCATGTAATCCTTACCGGTTTCCTCTCCATAAGAATGGATGCCCTTCTCAAAATAAATCACCTGGTTCTTCGGGTCTTTTATTAAACCAATTACCTGAGAGGCACTCATGGATGTTTTAACCACTCCCACTCCGGGAGCATTAATTTTCGGAATTTTTGTTTCCGGACCATCAGCGAAAAGGAATAATGGATGATCATCCATTCCTTCCATTTTAACATAGAACTTCCCGGGTTTACCCAAAGAAATAACCATTTCTTTATTATCACGTGTAAGATGGTGTTCTACCTGTTTACGTTTAGGGTAAACCTCATACATCCCTATCGAAGACCCGTCTTTTTTACGAATCTTAATTTCTACTTTCCCGGAAAAAGAAAAAGTCGAAAAGTGATTCCATTCAGTCATCAGCCGCCTCTGCCCATGGTCGAATGTATTAAAGTCGGCCATTACAAAAGCTTTTGAACCCTCCCCGTTTTGAGTCACAGTGACATCATAAACGTCAGATCGGATCAATTTCCCCAACCTGCTGGTTGATGCGATAGTGTCAGGATAGTCATAAACCCAAACCTGTGAAAAAGATGAAAGTGAAACCAACAATAGGAGCAGTATTGCAAAAAACCTCATAATTAAAAACTTTACCTTCAGTGATATTCATAACCAGGGTTACATCATTAAAACATGTTTCAGTAACCTTTAAAATGTAAAAATATATTTCACCGGACTGAGCTTTTTGTCTTTTTGTACTCATTGTTGCCGCCTAAGTACAGAACAATGGTAAAAACCTTGTATTCAACCAACAATCATCACCTGAAACCAACTAATCACGGAAAGAAATATCGTTCCCGGAAAGAAAATCTCAATACAAAATTTGTATTGAGGCATTTTCAAATCAACGCTTACCTGAAAAATCATAAAAAAAGGTTGCCCTCAAAAGAGCAACCTACGTAATTTTAAGCCTTGATCATTTTCTATAAAACAACCATTAAAAACATAATTGTAACTTATATCTTTAAATATCAACCAAATTAAACTCACTTTTTTAAATCGTAAAAACAAGCTTATTACGAAATTAACACCTTAACACAAAAAGTCCTTCTTGTGCTCAAAACAAACTTATCGTTTACGAGGCGATGTAATGGCAGGTGGATAAGTGTTTAAGATATTTTCAAGTTCTGCTACAATCGCTGAATTATCGGCTGCTATATTTTTAGTTTCCAATGGATCATTTTCATAATCATAAAGTTCGTAAAGCACTTCAGCATCTTTGTCTTTCAGGCTGGTCCATCTTACCATCCTGTATCGACTGGTTCTGATGGCCTCTCCCAAATGCCGCCATTTGATATAAGCATGGTAGGCATGATCTTTTAATTTGGTTTCACCATCCTTCAAAACCGGCACAAGACTGACTCCGTCAACAGGCTGCACCACATCAGGTTTCTCCAATCCAGCAAGTTCTGCCAAAGTGGGATAAATATCAACGGTTTCTGCAATTTGCATTGTTTCACTGCCAGGTTTTGTTACTCCGGGAGCAACCAAAAGCAATGGAATCCGGTTGGCTTGCTCATAATTGGTATGCTTTGTCCATGTACCATGATCGCCAAGATGCCAACCATGATCTCCCCACAATACAATAATGGTGTTTTTATCCATGTCGAGCCGTTTAAGTTCATCAATTACACGCCCCACCTGGGCATCTGTATAACTTACACCGGCGTAATACCCATGAATGAGCTTCCGCTTCAGCGAGTCGGCATAAATACCATTACTCTTTTGAGGAACCGGCTTAAATTGAGTGATTTCACCATTTCGTTTTCCGGCCAGACGGGGAGCATCTTCAGGAAATTCCTCATACTGAGGCATAGGCAATTCTTCCGGGTTATACAAATCCCAATATTTTTTCGGAACCGAAAAAGGAAGATGTGGACGGGCAAATCCTACAGCCATGAAAAATGGTTGGTCGGCTTTCTTTTTTAGTTTCCGCAAACGGTCTATGGCATGAGTTGCCACACGCCCATCGGCATAAGCATCGTCCAGCACATCCGGACTTTCCCAGGCAGCTCCTCTTGGCAGCTCCTTGTTCGAAGGCGTATCTTCAATGTACATCCTGGTATTTTGGAAATAAGCTTCTTCCCTGGTTAATTCCCGGTTCGTACTTTCAGGTAAAACATATTCAATTACCTTGTCTTTATGATGAGGAATACTCCATGATGCCTCATCATTGGTATTGCCATGACCTATGTGAAAAACCTTTCCCATCGATTCGGCATGATAACCGGCACGCTTAAAGTATTGTGGAAGCGTAACAGCATCAGGATAAGCATCTCTTAATTCCTTGCCAAAATGGACCAACCCGGTACTCGTTGAACGGGAACCGAGCATCAAATTGTACCTTGATGCAACACAAACAGCCTGGTTACAATATGCATTATTAAAACGCATACCCATATCTGCCAGTTTATCGATATTAGGACTAACAGCAATTTCATCACCATAAGTACCAAGGGTGGGTTTTAAATCATCTACTAAAATAAATAAAACATTGGGCTTTTCCGATTGCGCAAAACCACCTGATAGTATAAAAAATACTAAACCAATTATTGTAATAATTTTCAACTTCATACATTTAAATTTTATAGAGTTTTTGCTCATTCGTTTATTTCAGATAAAATAAAGTGGTTAAATACTGCTCTATCTTTCTCTCTACCTTCACAGTACAAACCAACACGCACAGCCCTGTCCCACGGCGGTAAAAAGGCAAAATCAATTGGCTCTTCATTTACCGGCACAAAAACATCTCCGTCAATTCGATACAAAAATGTGGCTTTGGAATTGTTTTCAACCAAAACACTTAGCTCCAATTTTTCATACTCTTGAGGCAAAGCCATTTTGTTGATGGTTTCTTCTTCTTTCCTATTTTTATATTCAATCCACAAGCTGTCGTTATCCAGAACCAAACTTATGTTTTTGTTCTCGTCACCAATTAAAGAAATTCCTGTAGCAGCAGTGCTTTTTTTACCGATGGATAAAGTGGCCTGGTAGTTTTTTGAATAAATCCTTTGCCCCATAAAAACAGGTTTTTGATTATTTGCACCTGAAACAACCAGCGTGTTTTTTCCCATCTTAAAATTTGGCTTATTGTACACAGACCATTGCCACGATGGTTTAATTTCAGCCCCCGAGAAATCGTCTTCAAAATATACAAGGGTGCCATTTGCATTTTTTGTTCCCAAGTCGGATTCAATATAATTTGGCAAAAACGCTATCCAGTTATCATCGGTAATGGCATACTCCCTCAAGATTCCCTGACGCCCGGTAAAAACACCTGTTTCTTCATTATAGCCATGATACAAAAGGTAGTTTTTGTCATCAACAACAATGGGCGTACCATGCCCCTGACATTTCCAGTTTTCTTCATCTCCCAAAATCGGATTATCGGGGTCTTTTTCCCATGGGCCAAGTAACTCCTTTGCCCTGGCTACACCTGTTTTGTATGAGCATCTTCTGCCACAGCAGCCATTTGCTGAATAAAAACAATAATAATAATCACCATGTTTTACAATGGCCTGTCCTTCAATCAATCTGCCTTCCCATTCCAAATCATTGCGAAATAACTCCACCGGTTCGCCCAGGAGTTCGGTACGTTCTTCGTTCATTTCCTGGGCCCAAATAGGTGTAGGTTGGTTTTTACTATTCCCATCGGTTTTCCAGGTTAAATAAAGCTTGTTGTTTTTATCGCGTATGGCAAATCCGTCAATAGAGCCAACCAACGGCTCACAAACCAAAGGTCCATGATCTTTGTATGGCCCTTCAGGCTTGTCGGCACTGGCAACGGCAACGCATAAACCTGCGCCTTTTTTTCGGGCGGTATAATAAACATAAACCTTCCCGTTTTCGGTGCTTATTTCAGGTGCCCAGTAGGAGTTGTTAATCCAGTCGGGTTTTTCGGGAAAAACATTGCTTACCCACTCCCAGTTTTTTAAGTCTTTAGATTTTAATATCGGAAAACCGGGGGCCCAATTAGAGCTGGTAGAAATGCAATAGTAATAATCGCCATATTTAATGATGGATGGATCGGGGAAATCACCATGAACATTCGCTCTTTGAGCAAATGTTGACAAACTCATGATGGTTAAAAGGAAAATCAATATATGGATTGTTTTCATCGTTACGTCTTCTTTATATTCAATTTTTAAATTATTTCGAAACATTGACCTCAAAATGCTCACCCCGCCGCTGAGCGTTGAATTCTTCGCGTTTATCCAGTGGCGCTCCGGGATCTCCCTGTTCATTCATCCAGTTTTCAAGTTCCTGAGCCAATTGTTTTTGAATTTCGCTGTATTCTCTCTTTCCGGCCAGGTTATTTCTTTCGTACTTATCTTTTCCGGGCTCAAATAATTCTTCTTTGGGGCGAAGCATATAGCCGGATACGATATCGAAATTTCTGTCACTCCTGGTAATGTTCAACATCCACGATGGCCAGTATGTAGTATGGTCAGGCTTTCCCATCAAATGTTTTTCAATGTACATGTTTTCATGGTTCAGGTTTAATATGTAATGATATGTACCATCGGTAACTGAACGTATTGGGTACGACGGACCTTCGGGAAAATTGTTATGCATAGAATAAGCATATTGACGGTGGGTATCGCTTTCGCCCTTTAAGACAGATAGAAAACTTGTTCCGTCAAATCCTTTAACATCCCCGCCAATGGCATCCAATAAGGTTGGCAGCACATCGGAATATTGAATTAAGGCATTGGTTCGCGTACCGGGTTGGGCAACCCCTTGCCATTTAACAACAAACCCCGTATGCACCCCGTTTTCATAGTTCGTCCATTTACAATACGGGAACTGCGACCCTTGTTCTGATGTGAAAATTACAATAGTATTGTCATACACGCCTGCATCTTTTAGCACCTGGATGGTTTTTCCTGTTTGTTCGTCCAATACCTCTACCTCGGCAAGGTATTTTGCATATTCCTCTCTTGTTTCTTTGGTGTCGACCATGTACGGGGGCAGCACCAGACTATCGGGATTAAAATGTGAGGGATCGCCTACAGTCCAAGGGGCATGTGGACTGGTAAGGGCTGTAACCAGACAAAAAGGCTGTTCTTTATCTCGGGAAACAAACTCCATCATACCATCGGGGTTGAAACCAGCTGTATTTTTAACACAGTTTCTTTCAACTCCCGGAACCAGTTCAAAAGGAAAAACCGTTTTAGGTTTGATGTGTAATTTTCCTGCGATCCCTGTGCGGTACCCATGCTTACCCAGGTGTTGAACAATGCTTTTGGTGCCGGTTCTTGCTTTCGCGTGATTCCAACATGCACCACTTGTGGCAGGGTACAGTCCGGTATAAAGTTCGGTACGGCTTGGTGTACACATCGACATGGAAACGTAAGCTTTGTTAAACGTTAAGCCTTCAGAAGCCAGCTTATCAATATTGGGGGTTTTTACATTTTTGCCCCCGTAAAGAGGCAAATCGTTATAAGTACAATCATCGCCGATTACGATTAAAATATTCGGTTTATCTGATTGTTGTGCATTTGATATTTGCCAGGCCACACAAGCACAAATAGTGGCAATTAACAATCTGGTTATTTTAATCATCATTCAATGGTTATTAATTGTTTAAATCTTCCCGTTCTCCTTTTTCTAAAACCGGCATCGATTCGTACCATGCTACAACCTGGTTTGACATTTCCTCAACTACATCTTTGTTTTCATCAGCCAGGTTTTGAGTCTCCCCCGGATCTTCAACAATATTATAGAGTTCAGGCTGGCTTCCATCGTATTCGCAAAGAAGTTTCCATTTACCATGACGCATAGCTAAATCAGGCAGATCTTTAAAGCCGTAAAAATTATTTCTGTCGGGCGGACGGCTGTAAAATATCGGGGATTGCCGTGAGGCTTTGGATTCGCCCAAAATTGTTTCAATAAGGTTTTCTCCATCTGTGACAATGCCTTTAGATTCTTCAACCCCTGCAAAATCAAGCAATGAAGGTTTTAAGTCAATGGCGGAAAAAACCGATTCTTTATTTCGTGTACCCATTTTGCTTTCCTCAATAAACCCTGGCCCCCAAACAATTAGTGAAGAACGTATACCCCCTTCGTATAGATGGGTTTTGTAGCCTTTTAAGTTTCCGGCACGTCCGGCACCTTTCTCGGGGCCATTATCAGAGCAGAATACCACAAGCGTGTTGTCACGTAATTTTTCATTGTTCTGTAAGTAATCGAAAAGCTCACCAAACTGTTCATCCATTTCTTCCAAAACCGCCAGATACAAACCGCGTTTACCTTCTTTTTTTGCAACCTTGTATTCCTCGAAAGACGGCCAGAACGGACTATGAACATCATCGGGCCAAATATTTACATAAAAAGGCTCATCTTTAGCAATGGCTTCGTCCATGAATACGACGGCAGAGTCGATAAAACCAGTGGTTATCTCCGACCTTTGCATCCAATAGAAAGGTTCGCCAAGTTTCTCGGCCCCGCCCCAAATGCGCCCGACATTTCCGTTTTCATCAATTGTAAGAGGCAACAGTTTTGCCCCCATTCCTTCAAAGTTGGTGAGCGATTCATCAAAACCATACTCGGTAATAGCCGGGGCATTGGTTACATCCCGCTGGCCACCCATGTGCCATTTTCCAAAATGACCGGTGGCGTACCCCGCGTTTTGAAGACTACGAGCCAGCATCGGGGCCGAAGGATCAAGCCAGTTGGCCATGCCACGTTTCCGGTTGTTTGCGCGGTGCGCCAAATAGGAAGTGATATTCCATCGCTGCGGGTAAGTACCGGTTGAAATAGCCACACGAGAGGGAGAACAAATAGGTGAGTTTACGTAGAACTGTTCAAAGCTGATACCTTCAGACGCCAACTTATCAATATTAGGCGTCTGTGCATCATCATTTCCAAAGCAGGATAAATCTGCCCACCCCATATCATCAATAAAAATTAAAATGATATTTGGGTTTTTACTTTTTTCATTTCTATTGCATGCACTTAAAAAAACAATAGCGATAATTACATAAAGTGCTGTTTTAATTCGTTTCATAAATTCATTTTTAACCTTAGTATTATCGACCAGTATTACAATTCGTGATCCGGGCAAACCCGGCTGCTTCCAGGATAAATTACGGTATAAAGCTCATTAGGAATTGACATAAACTATTACCATCGACAAAACAATTTTATTTAAAGTCACACCTATATTTTTAAAAACATGAATCTATAAGTCTCTGGAATAATTCCTTATTTTTGTTTTGTAAAAAGGACTGTAAAGCTTGTCAAAATTGTAATCAGCACAATATGAACGACATAAAAACTCACCAAAAATGGATTGAAATAATACAAGAACGAAAAAAATGGCCCCGGTATACCCAATGGTCTAATCATGAGTTTGAAATTATCAGCAGGGAAATAGAACAGCTTACCGGAGTTTATATCAGCAGAAACACCATACGGAATGTCATTGAGAAAGTAAAAACCAATGACCCGAATTACAATCCTCAAACAGCCACAAAAAATGCATTTGCAAACTATGTAGGATACAACAACTGGGAAAAACTGGGGAGCGAACACAAACGAACCTTTTCAGTAAGCAAAGCCTTGCTGGCCGGCCTGATGATTTCTGCAATCATGCTTATCATCGTCTTTTTCATATTAAATTTTGACAAGGAAAAACCTACAAAAGAAACCAACAATAGAAATTTTACTTTCAAAGTTGAGAATCCCCGCGGGACGGCCCCCCACACCGTGAAGTGCAAATATGATTTTTCCGGCTTAAATACAGATGATATAGAAATTGATTACCGCCATATTGGTCCCAACGGCAATTATTTACTTCGGAAAATACATGATAAAAAGGGAATTCAAACGCAGTGTTTTCATTTTCCGGGCATATATAGGTTTAACTTATTTATAAATAATAAAGAAGCTTACGACACGCTAATCGTAGTCTATTCGCGAGATTGGTTTATTCATGCATCGGAAGCAAGAATTCAACAGGTTATAGTTCCTGAATATGTACACAAAAGAGGTTTTTTTAGTCCCAGACGTGTATTGTTTGACAATATTCTAAAAAAGAACATTACACGCAATGGATACTTGCATATTCCCAAGCAGGAGATCAACAAAATAGAAGGATTATCAACCAACTATAATATTAGTGTTCAAAACATTCAGGATTACGGAATTCCGGCAAGAAACAGTAGCCTGAAAGTACGTTTCAAAAACGAAGATATCGGGAAAAGAGTTCATTGCTACGAAGCATTAATCATGCTACAGGGCGAAAATGGAAATATTGAAATAAAAATAGCAGAGGAAGGCTGTTCGCAATACACGTTCTTACGCGTTGGGAGTAAAGTATACAGTGGAAAGAAAAACGATATAAGATTTTTAGAAATTGACTTTTCTGACTTTAGAGAAATTGGCATCCGGAGTAACGAAAAGGAAGTTTCATTTTTCACCGAAGAGAAATTGCTTTATACCATGCAGAGCGAACAAGATTTAGGCCGGTTAATTGGCATATCACTCATTTTCAAAAATTCGCCCCACCTCGATTATGTTGAACTTTATAACGAGGGGGGCGATATTATTTATTCCGACTATTTCCAGAATTAGAACGCATCAAAACAATTCATTCCAAAAGTCCTGCTTCTTCATGGATCTCATAAAGCTTTTGAGCAGGAATCTTAACAACTTTACGGTCGTAGGTAATCAGCCCGTTTAATTCCCCCTCAACATCGGTGGTTTGGGTATAAACGCCGGCACTTATACCTTTATCTTTTAACTTTCCAAGTAACCGGGCCGTATTTTCATACCGATTTATGTACTCCTCTTTTGTTTCAGGCAATCCGCCATAGCCCCAGTTATTCGTGGTGGTATCCCACAGGTGACCTTCAACGGGCCAGCCATGGCCGCCAAATTCGCCAACTACCTTTATATAGTTATCATAAAGAGGGATTTCTAAGGGATATTTAGGGTTGGGATAATTGTGCTCATCAGCAATATCACCCACCTCGAAAAAGTTTCCACCACTGGCAATATTAAGCAAACGCGATGGATCATAATCTTTTACAAAATCTCCAACTTCCATACTGCGATGTTGCCCCCAACGTTCATTGAAGGTAGTCCATACCACAACCGACGGGTGATTGTAAAGCACATCTATCATGGTTTGAAGCTCACTCAGATACAACTCATGAGCCCAGTCGGGCCAGTCGGCATCCAATGCATCGCTTTCACTCTTCCACCAGTTCTTATTCTTGGTTGAATAGTCATCTGAAAGGGCCCGAAGCTTTTTCCATTTGGGCCACTCACGACCCCCGCTGCCGCCTGATGTTTGATCCTGCCAGATAAGAAAGCCCATACGATCAGCATGATAGTAATACCGTCGTGGTTCCACTTTTTTGTGCTTACGGATCATGTTAAAGCCGGCTTTTTTCAAATAATCCATTTCCCACACGATGGCTTCATCGGATGGGGGCAGCAAAAAACTACCCGGCCACCACCCCTGATCAAGGGGGCCAAAGTGAAAAATCTTTTCACCATTCAAGGTAAACTGCCAGTTACCATCTTCATCACATTCCTTGCCCACACTGCGAAAACCGGCATAGGATGAGACCTGATCAAGAACAGAGCCATCTTCATCCAGGAGCTCGATTTTCAGATCGTAAAGAAATGGCGAAGATGGCGACCAGAGCTTCACATTTTTAACGCTTAAAAGCACGTCATTTTCAATGCCTCGCTTTTGCTCAACAATTTCACCATTGTCCAGTACTGTAACCTTTAAATTTGTTTTTCTGCCCAGCCCTCCAACTACTGCTTCGGCTTTTAATTCGCCATGCATGTCGGCCAAAACATTAACCGATTTGATGTATGTACCGGGGACGCTTTCTATCCATACTGGAGCCCAGATACCCGAGGAAGGTGTATACCAGATACCTCTGTTGTTGCGTTTTTGCTTGCCTCGAAGCTGATATAAATCAGGATCATCGGTTCCGTCAATCACCCTCAACCTGACTTCGTTTTGCCCATTCTTTACCAAATTGGTAACATCGAAAGAAAACGGCAGATTACCCCCAACATGAGAGCCTGCAAATTCACCGTTTACCCACACCATGCATTTGTAATCGACACCTTCAAAATTCAGCAACTGGCGTTCAGCCTCATCGGGGTTAAGCTCGAAATTTCGACGATACCAGATTACCTCGTCAGACTTAATTCGCCGGCCCACTCCCGACAATGGCGTTTCGATGGCAAACGGGACCAATATGTTTTTCTGCCATTCGTCAGGTTTCGCGGCCCGGTTAGAAGTTACTGCATACTCCCACAACCCGTTCAGATTTTGCCATTGATCGCGCACCATCTGCGGCCGTGGATATTCTTGCCAGACATTTTCGGGAGTTACTTTTTCGGCCCATTCCGACAGAATTCTTTCCTTTATGGGCGAATATTCTTGTGCATAAGAATAAAATGAGATAAAAAACAATACAATTATAACATATTTTTTCATGAGGATAATTTTTTCAACATTCCTAAAACAAAATAAATCGTTCGATAAGTTAAGATATGGTTTTTTCCATAAATTAATTAAGTGTTGTCATGCGAAACTTTAAATTCAGCATCGATGATATCAGGGGTAATTTTAATTTCGGAAGGCTTAATCGGCTGAACTACAGACTGGGGTTCACCTCCCATATCTTTAATAGCAACATTACGAATATAAACATCAGCTCCACGATGTGACTGCAGGGCAACATAACCGCACCCGGGGCGGGCTGATAAAGAAGTCTGAGTTTTTCCCCACATTTTAAAAGAATCGGGAAAATCCTTACGGCTAATGTTAAGAACCAACTCGGTATTATAATAGAGTTTTATGCTATCCCCAATACTGGACAACAAAAAACTGTTCCAGTTATTAGTTCCGTTGTATACATTTTTGTTAATACCAACAATGCCATAAATAGCTCCACTAAGTTCTCTTTTATCACCTATCTCATATCCGTCTTTATTGTACCAAAGGGAATAATTATCATCATCGGCAATTTGTATTTCAATTGCATCCCAAACCGGGTTCGTTGAATTTTCGGTCAAATGAAATTGAATTCCGTTATTGGCTGCCTGATTTTCAAAATCTCCCTCTGTAGTGGCTTTCCATTCGCAGTACATAATAAAATCGGTGACCTTTTGGTTGTATTGTATCCAGCCGGCACCATCTCCCCCGACTGGTTGGCGAGGTCTAAGCATACCATCTATAATATCATAGCTGGCTTTTTTGTTTCCTTTCTTTGTCCATCCGCTTAAATCAACACCATTAAAAATTCGGGTCATCCCTTCAGGCAGTTGGGGATCAAAGGCACTCTCAAGGTAGTAACTATGAATTTCCGCAGATTCAAGCTTACGCGAAAACACCATGCAATCGTCTAAGCAACCATGGAAATGACCATGATAAGCTCCGTTTTTATATAAAGCACCCCACACCATGTCCCTGGTATTTGGTTTTAACACCGGTAGTGTTTTTTTCTTGGCTGCTAACCTGCCATTTATATATAGTCTTAACTTATCACCATCAAAAGTATAGGCTACATGAGTCCATTTATTCAGAGAAATCTCATCAGGCGAATCTAAATATTCCCATTTGGATTTTGACCCGTTTTCAGACTCAAAGTGACCGCCAATTCTAATCTTTCCACGTGTTTTGTTACCTTCGGTCTTTGACAGGATATTCATGTAATAACTCCCTGTTTTTTCAAAAACCAATTTGTTTGAGACACTTCCTTCAGGGCCGTATGAATAAGGCTTAATCCACACCATTGCTGAATGATGATTAACAGCAGGACTAATCCCACTGTTAATAAAGGCATCCTTATTATTAAACTCAGCACTTTTACCTTTTTGCCCATCAACAACAGCAACTTTTGTCATATCTCCATCTGCTTTTAAAGACGACTTGTCAATTACTTTGTTGTCTCTAATATTTTCGAACGTGAAATATTGTATGAGATCATCATCAAGCAATAGCTTATTTTGGGAAAACAAATTACTGAATAAACAAAACAACAAAAAAGTAACAAAAAGATGCTTCATCCCTAAATAATTTTTAAAATAATAAATTTCAATGCATTACACACAATCTCATGATCTCAAGTCTTTAAAATAACGATCTATTGAAAAAACTTTTTGCCGGTTTATTCCACCCGTTCAACCCCTTCTTTGGTTTGTTCAACCATTTTCAATGTTCCATCAGGGTTATAGTAGAGGTAATCGACACGCACATTACGCCGGTATCCGCGCCCTTGTTCACCCCACTTATTGGTAAAATTGCCCACGTGATAAAAATAGTACCACTTGCCTTTAAATTCTATCATTGAATGATGATCCTGCGCACCGGGAGGATTTGGATTTACAGCTCCCTTATATTCAAATGGTCCGTACGGATTGTCGCCAATGGCATAATACCCCTGGAAATCCGGATCTTTCCAATCGGTCCATGAATAATAATACTTTCCCTGATATTTGTGCATGTAAGGGCCTTCACGGAAGTTGTCACCGCCATAATCAATTTCCCGTGGCTCTTCGGCCAGCGAAAGCATGTCGTCCGAAAGTTTGGCGACCAGGGCGTGACCAAAGTAGAGGTAGGCCTGACCATCATCATCAACGAGGCACATGGGATCGATTCCGCTGGTACCTTCCATATAGGTTGATTCAGCAACAAATGGCCCTTGCGGATATTTTGACGTAGCTACCCCGGTTTTCCATTGCATATTTTTATCCATGTGCGGGAAATAGAGATAATAAGTGCCATTTTTGTAAGCAGCACCAGGTGCCCACATCCAGCCACCATCGTCGGTTCCCCAGGGCACATTGCGCGAGTGAAGGATTTCACCATGATCGATCCATGTTTCCATGTCGGAGGTAGAAAAAACATGGTAACCATCCATCCTGGAGTATCCGTGGCCTGCCTTTTCCCTTTGTTCGGGAGTGGAGTCATGGTCTTGCGATGTGTACATCCACAACCGGCCATCATTCCACACATGGCAATCGGGATCGGCAGTACGGATATGGCGAACCAACGGGTTACCCTGAGCTTTAAACATCAGCGGATAATTCAATTCCTGCGGTTTTAAAGCTGTTTTGTTGTTTGCCACAATATTGCTAATGGCCAAAAGTTCGTCGAGCATATAAGGCGCCTGCTTTTTAAATACTTTCATACCATGCTGCTCCTGGGACTCGGTTAACTGACCATTGGTATTAAAATCGTCCAAAGTCAACCCGTATTGCCCTAAAATGGCATAAACGGGAGCCATATCCGAACCATCGGGGCGGTTATAAATAAAGTTAGACGAAATGAACATTTTGCCCATCTCGCTCTCCTTAAACATCTGCACTTTAGGACTTTGAAAACCTTTGGGTGCAAAATAAGGGACTGAGCCATCAACAATCCCTGTTTGACCTATGGACCCCACATCCACAAAACGGAAATTGGCATCGGCTTTAGCAGCCTCTTCATGCACGAATTTACATGCCCGGCAGTCTTCGTTACAATTGGCTACCCCATATTTTACACGGTCAATTGAATCGGTTCTGCACCGTGAGGGATTGTTATGACTTATATAAGAAGTAGTCCAGTGCGAAACGATGAAAAGATTTTGCAAAGCGCTTTTTTGCTCGTTAGCCTGCAAATGCTTTATGGCAATAGCCACCTCTGTAGCAGGCCCCCAAACCAGCACGTAAAGAGGGTTCCCGGCAGAATACTGTTCGCTTTTTAGTTCTTCAACCAACTCACGCACTGTTGCAGGGAGCTTTTTAATATTCTTATAGCTCGCATTAGGGTCGAAACGCTCCCCCTGCGTCGAGGCAAGGCGCAGCGAAGCGGCTATTTCATCGACCGTGGGATAGCCTCCAATGCCGTTTTCCCCGTTCCAATAAGCCACATCGTGCTCGTAAGCCGGTAAAAACCGGTTACGAAATTCTTCTGCAGCATTGGTGCTTCTTTCGGCAGGTGCCCAATCAGATCCAACCACAATACGCACGGTATTGAACCTGTTGGCCAGCATCAGATAGTTGGCAACGCCACAATAGTCATCCGGATCGCTCTCGGTATTGAATTGCGACTTATTCTCGGTTTTATGATTCCAAACCGGCTCGCCCGTTTTAATCCCCGTAAAATCAGAAGTAAGCCAAATATTGGGCTTTTGCCCGGCTATAAAACCATGGCACAAAAACAACGCTATTGACAACAAAAAAACATGTCTCATTTGAATTTTCATTTCTCTTTCAACTTCATTTCAATTTTTCTCATTTCCTCCTCTAAATCCCGGGCGATATCGGGATGTGTATCATACAGATTGTTTTTTTCAGAAACATCCTCTTTTAAGTTAAACAATTGGGGAGGGAATTCTTTCCTGTCTGCAAACCTCTCTCCACTATATGGCAAGTACTTCCAATCACCCTTTCTAATGCCATGAACATCTGTATTTTTAGTGTATAACACATAATCCCGCGAAAGTTTATTATCAGTATTCTCAAGATGAGAAGAGATATCAATACCATGCACACGATCATACTCAGCTCCGGCATAGTTTGCTATTGTAGGAAAGAAATCAACAGTTGAAACAATTTCATGACTAACTTTTCCACGATCCCATTGCCCAGGCCAATACATTACACAGGGTACTCTTACCCCACCTTCATAGTTTGTGAATTTTCCGTCACGCAATGGCTCAGCACTTCCTGCATGATCTCCGTACCCAAGCCATGGGCCGTTGTCGGAAGTGAAAATAATCATCGTATTTTCATCCAGTTCATTTTTCTCCAAATAATTGACCAACTCACCAACATTCCAGTCAATTTCCTCGATGACATCTCCATACAATCCCCTCTCACTGGTATTTTTAAATTCTTCAGAAGCAAATAGAGGAACATGCGGCATGGCAGGAGCTAAATAGACAAAGAAAGGGTTCTCATCGTTTTTTTCAATAAAATCAAATGCCCTGTCAAAATACCGTTTAGTTAACGTGGCTTGGTCACACGGATATTCAACTATTTTATTGCCCTCAAATAAAGGTACCAACTCTTTAATGCCATACTCGGCAATTTTTTTCCGTTTCGTGTAATTTTCTTTAATAAATTCCTGATCCTCACGTGCTTTTTGGAGAGTATACCCATTCCGAAAATTAACACTATCAGCAAATTTCTGCTTAACCCCAATAAACATATCGTTACTGTAAGGAATTCCAAAATATTCATCAAACCCCTGATTTAAAGGCAAACTTGTTTCCAAATCGCCCAAATGCCATTTACCAAAACAGGCAGTAGCATATCCTGCCGTTTTCAACACTTCGGCCAATGTTACCTGCTGTGGATCCATGCCTTTTCGGTCGGGAAAAACAACCCCGCCGACTCCGTTGCCAAAAGAATATTTCCCGGTAAGCAGAGAAGCCCTGGAAGGGGAACAAACTGAAGCCGACACATAAAAATCAGTAAACCGGATACCCTCTTCAGCCATTTTATCGATATTGGGTGTTTTGATCTTGGGGGAGTCATAGCATCCCAAATCCTGATAGCCCTGATCATCGGTGAAAATTATGACCACATTGGGTTTTGATGTTTCATCCTTTTTTATCCCGGATGCTTCTATGGATAAGCAAAATATTGCTATCCCTAGCAAAACAAAAAACCTGGTTAGCATACATCTTGTTTTAAGTATTAAAAATTCTGTACTTCTTCGTCCCCGGGTTTTTCATAATCGGGGTCTAAAGCCCGTACCACAATTTCGCCGTCCACTTTCTTTATCTCAATTGGCACCAGTGTTAAGCCCTGTTTGTTAAGGGTATAGGCCGATTGACTAACATCCTTAGTCCTTGCTTCTTCGCGGGAAAGGGTTGGGTGATTGGCATTATAAAAAGCGGTACACCACCAGTTACCCTCTTTATCTTTAAACGGCGTACCATGCCCCAAAAAGCGACCTGCAAATTTTCGCTCACCATAAGGCCCTTTCAGTTTGTCGGAAACGGTGTAATAGAGGTTATAGGTCCCGTGGCGAAGTGTATCACGCGACCAGGCAGTGCCAAAAAATATGTATTGATCTTCGAATTTAATAATGAAAGCCCCCTCGTGTCCCATTTTACGATTTGATGGACTGATATGTACAGGTTTGCCATCAAAACCACTCAGATCGGGTTTTAGTTTTTGAAGCTGTGCACATTTTGAAACCAACCAATGTGTACCGTCATCATCGGTAAAAATCGTGGGATCGTGCTGACGGCCGAAGTCTTCACCCCATCCATCCCAGGGGCCTTCCAATTCGCTCCCTTCAGTCAGGGCCAGATTACCAATTCCTGCATTTGAAGTATGAGTAACCACCCATCTATTATTTAAATAAAACAACTCGGGTGCCCATAGTTTAAGATGATCAGGTCCCCAGGGCCCGGGGTCGGCATTCCGTTCTTCTCTGAGTTTAACATACTGTTCGTAATTATCAGCATCCTCAATGGTATACGGATAACCAATAAATTCCCATTCAGCGAGGTCTTTGCTGCGGTAAACGGGCACTCCATGATCTATAATTTCCCTGCCATCAGGCGTTTCATCACCATGTTGCGTCACCGATAAATAATAATAACCGTCGGGACCTATCATTATTACAGGGTCACGCATCCAGTCATGAAATACATGCACTGCTTTATTACGGGCAGAAATTTCTGCTTTTATTTTAGCAACATCGCGAGTATAATGTTGAGCTGAGAGTTGACTAACGACTAACATCAGAATAATAAAAAAACCTATTCGTTTCATATCTATAATTTTAATAACCTATTAACAATAAAAGGCACCTCACAATTGAGCCTTAAAACAATATTTTCAATTCAAAAACGCACAAAAAAATTATAGACCCCAACTATTCATTGTCCATAGAAAAAACTTCAATAGAAGTTAAGTTCCCTCCTCCTTTATTAGGGCTTCCGGCTGCTTTATAAATTTTACCTTCATAGTTTATTGCACCGGTTCCGTGACGACCAGTAACCATGGGTGACAGCTGCGACCATTGACCTGTGGAAATATCAAGACATTGTGTTTGGTTGTATGCTTGTTTTTGCCTTCCTTCCCCTCCCATGTAAAGAATATAAGTCCCAATATTCACTGAGCCTCCGGCGGCAGTTGGCACCGGAAGGGATTCAGGTAAAGTATGCCACTTTTTTTCTTTAAAATCATAAACATCAATTTCAGGTACGGTAGAATTAAAAAAAGCGCCGAAATTATCCGGATAATGAACACTGGTATTCCGGCCACCGATGCAATAAAGCTTGCTATCCACAACAATGGCCGGGAAATGATCACGTATGTGAGGCGCTTTGGTAAGCACCTCCCATTCCCCTGTTTTGGGATCAAAACTGTCGAAATAATTGTTGGTCCCACTGGTATGACCATACTCAATACCACAGACCATATAAATTTTCCCATTGTAAACCACAGTACCCGCACCCCCTCGGCGTCTGTTTTCAGGAATTTCGGGGCCCTTTTCCCATTCGTCTGTTTCCGGGTAATAAATCCAAATATTCGCCAACGGTTTTTCACCGGGATACCCTCCGGACATGGCCCCCATTAAATAAATGGCATCTCCGTAAACCACTGCCTGAAAATGATGAATCTGCATGGGCGATTTACTTTTCACTTCCCAACTGTTCGTCTCCGGATCAAAAACATTCACAGGATTTATCCCCCGTCCTCCGATCAAATAAAATTTACCCTTGTATTCCACAAAAGCATTTTCATGACGTCCGGTAACTTCTCCTGTGGCATCAATTGTTTTCCAACGATAATCGGAAAGCAGATTATCCTGAGCGACCACCACATTCCCTCCCGAAACAAGAATTGAGATAAAAAGGAGATAAAAATGCATGTTTTTCATAGGAAGAATTTTAATCAGAAGGAATAATTACTTCCTACAAAAATTATTCTCTGTACTACCTATTAAATCACTTTTAAGTCAAAATCCATATAGAGAGATACATTCTAAATATTATATCGAATGAACCATCTAAAAATAGTTGACAAAATCAAAAATAACCTAAGAAATCCTGCTCAAAATGTTCTACTGTCCATTTTTTGCTTCCAATTGTACAGCATATAATAAACTCAAAAGCCAACCACACTATAATCAACTGTTAAACAAAACACTATCACTCACAGTCACAATCTCTTCAAATTTATTTTTTGCCCTACAACAGACAGATTTTCATGAATCATCTCCTCATTTCTGAAAGCAGAAATAACTCCTGAGACATGAGGATTTTGAAGAACCCACAAGTAAGCCTTCAACTGAAGTTTCATATCTCCGGGAATAGCATGATTTAGTTTATCAATGCGCCATTGAGGAACGGGCTTTAATGAATCGTGAGGAGGAAAAACTGCAGAAGCAGCTTTCATGGCAATAATCCCGAGACCACTCTCACAGGCTTTTCTTAATGGAACATCCACACTCCCCTGATTAACTATATTGTAGGCAACCATGGCCATATCATAAACACCGGAATCCGCAGCCTTCATCAGGTTTCCCGGAACATCAGAATGAATAGAAACACCGAAAAAACGAATTTTACCTTCTTTCTTTAGATCCTCAAACATTTCCGACAATACTTCATCATCCATTTCTTCAGGTACCCGGACACCATGAGGGCAATGCAAAACATCAATATAATCTGTATCCAATTTGATCAGACTTTGTTCGACTGTTTTTCTTAACTCCTTTTTAATTTCATTTTTCCACTTTCTGGTGTTTCCGTAATTTTTGCGAATAACGTACGTAAGATAACCATCCGGGAATTCTTTATCCTGGGTAGGAAAAAATTTATAATAATAACCGGATCGGTCAACCCCTCTGTCCACGATCAACTGGCGGGCTTCATTCAGAAGAGATTTCTGTTTCGAAGGGGGTAATTCATTAAATAGATCCCGTGTGAGCTGATCTATGAAAGGTAAATAAGAACTTATCTTAGTAGAAACAAACAGTTTTTCTCTTCCGGCCATCTTTAATACTTCCCGAACGCCCTGCTCACTTCTTCCTCGCCCATACCGGGAAGCAGTATCCACATAATTAACTCCTTTTTCGATAGCAGCACCAATATATTTATATTTGTCGGGATTTAAACCACCACCACCAATCACCATTTCCGACACCATCATTCCGGTTCGCCCAAGCAGGCGATAGCTCATGCCCGATTGTTTGTTTCGCCACTCCTTCCCTGTTGAAAGATAATGACCCCGTTCATCCTGAAATGAATGACCCGCTGCATATCCCTTGAAATTTCCAGCCATCAAGGCCGATGCCGACAAGGCGACTTTCCTGATAAAACCTCTTCTTGTTTGCATAATCATTAAATTCAAAATTACTCTTCTGAAATGAAGAGATTAAAAAAGGACTAACTGATTGTTTTTAATGTTGTTCTTTCATCAAAGCAAGCGTTACACGAAAAGCCATTGCGATAATGAAATTGCTCAAAAAACCAGGAAACAACACCCAAAAGTGTAATTTTTATTTAGTACCTCAAGTTCAAAAACGGTTTTGAATCCGGGCATGATTGTAATACCTGTTTATAGCCAATTCGGCAGGTTCAAAAGGGGCACTTTTCCTGATATCGAATAATCAATCCCCCTGAGCAACATCAGAACAACCAAAAGAAATATTTTTCACCCGCCTTGTTTCAAAAAACCGTGAATCGTTGTTCTCATCAATACAAGTTCCGTTGATAACAAAATTGGAAAAACTGAAATTTTCAATTTGGCTACTTTTACTTATCCCTACAAGCTTGTTCTTTATCCCCTTTTTCATGTTCATCCTGACATTCCAGTTGCGAAATACAAAATTTTCAATAGGATGAGACCTTCCTTCGGGTGCGATATTAATGACAATGTTTGTTGGAGTTTCAACGGTAACATTTTCAAAAAGAAAATTACGATGATTACCTCCAATACCTTTTCTGCAATTAACAATGCCATGGTTCATTCCTTCCCCGGAATAATCAGTACGGATAACATCCACATTTCGAACGGTAACATTGCTACTGGTAAATCCGCCCCAACTCAATTGGAAAACAGCTCCGTTATTAAGATTCCAGCAAACCACCTTATCGACAGTTATGTTGTCATCATAAAGCTTGATATTATCGTCATTGGCCCAAATAAAACAGTTACTGATTTTTGATCCGGCATAAGCTGCAATTCCATCACAATTGTATATCCAACCCCCGACAATCTTTGTCCACTCAACCCGGTTATTTTGTCCAAGAAGACGTATGGCAAAATGCACGTAGTCAGCAATCGTAATGCCCTTTACCGTTATACCATCTGCATCATTTATAGCTTCAACAGAATGAGATTCCCTTAAATGAAGACGTGCTCCGGAAAGGACTCCTCTCCCAAATATTTTAACATTCGACCTATCCTTTCCATCCATAATAAAAGCACCATATACCCAGGCATCTTGATGGATATATATCTGTTTAATATTGGCTGGTACGTTAAAGACACCAATGTCATGCACTCCGGGTCCAAACCAAATGGCATCATACCCCCCGGTCTCTGAATCCAAACTATGATCAGCACCTTTTATCATTAGCCATTTTCCTTTATCAAAATCAGGGATGACTGTTTCCGGGGGATTCGCAAAAAGTACAAGTGCATGCTTCCACTCCTCTTCACTTCCAATTTCAACAGAGTACTGCCCCGGCCCCGGCAGTGTAAACTTTAATTTATTCGTACCACTAACTCTTTTAGCAATAACTTGTTTTCGGGAAGGCAGAACGCGGTAATCAACATTATCCAGTCGGACTTTCGAAGTGTCAAGCACCTCAACCACTACTTCCACTTCTTTATCTGCGGTAAAACTGCTCCAATCAACGGAGTGTTCTGCATACAATGACAGGGGCCCTTTATCCTTCGGATCGGAACCAGGATCGGTCGGGTCGTATTTATTACACCTGTTATGAAAAACTTCAAGCTGCTTTTCAGCCCCGTTTTCAACCAGACTTACAGAATAAATATCAGAACGGGGAACTCCTTCAAGATGTTCTTCTGCTTTGCAGGAAAAGAAAAAACAAACCGCAAACACAAGTAATATAGAAATCTTCATGGTCATCTTTTTTTAGTGCCAGAAAAAACACTGTGAATTTTTCAGCATTTGATTAAAAAAAATTAAATTTTCATTTTACATAAAACCTGAACAACCCGTTTTTAATAGTATTCCTGCAAACGTCAGGTAAACGTTTAGGTAAAAAGCATTCTCAATAATTGCATTTAAATAAAGAATTATTAAACTCAATTCAACAAAGGAAGAATTCTAGTTTGTTTGCAAAAATGCAACAATAAAAAATCAATACGCAGGCACATAGTTCCTGTCTGATTTATTCAGCCAGCCGGCTTCAATATCTTCCCCGTTTTTTCGTCTGTTATAATAATCCTTATCTTTTCCGGCATAGGGATATTCATCAAAAACATGACCTTCCCCTAAAACTCTGGGATCATTTTGTTTTTTTAACTCAGAAACAAGTAAAACCTGAAGTTCTTTATGTTTTGAAACAAATGCTTCATCTCCTATCAGGTTGTTAATACAATAAGGATCCTCTTCGATGTTATATAACTCTTCCTCTTCCCGTTTTCCAAAACTCCATTCCCAGTAGTATTTCTGTTCAGGAATAAAGAGAGTTTTCAAAACCTGAGTTTTTGTCGGACTCGCATCTACATTGGGATAACCTGTCTCGGGATTACCGGCAGGCCATCTATCCGTCTTAAAATTCTTAAGATAAAGAAACCCATCTTTTACAATTCCCCTTACAGGATAACCAACATCATCCGGTCTGCCTATATCATGCCTTTCCTTTCCCAGTAATACATATTCGCGGTGCGGAACCCTGGATTCAGACAAGTCAGCAGCAAATAGTGGCGCCAGACTTTTGCCTGTTACAGGTTTCATTCCTGATTCATCCACATCAACATTGGCCAGTTCCAGAAAAGTGGGTGCAAAATCAATAAAACTGACATAATCCTCTATTATTTTTCCGGGATTCTTTATCCCTTTACCCCACATAACAGCCAATGGTAAATGATTAGAAAATTCATAGACCTGCCCTTTCACTCTGGGGAAAGGCATTCCATTATCAGCAGTAACCACAACAAGAGTATTATCAAGCATTCCTGTCGCTTCAAGGTGATCAAGCATCTGCCCCAGGTGCTTGTCAAAATGATAGAGTTCCAGAGCATAATCCATCATATCGGTTCGTACCGAATCTGACTCAGGCCAGAAAGGAGGGATTTGAGGAAATTGATTTTTAAACCAGTCACCTGCTTTCATTGACGACTCAAATTCATAGGCTCGATGAGGTTCCAAACTACCATACCAAAAACAGAAAGGTTGATTTGATGGTTTCTGGTCTAAAAAATCCTTGAAGTTTGCAGCGTAATCATTATTTGATATTTCAGTAGTAGGAGGAGTTAGCTTTTGAGCATCCCACCCTTTTCCAGCTAACCGGCGTTTTTTACCATCAATAGTACCTGGGTCGCCGGGGGCCCATTTTTTACCGGTAGATCCGACAAAATAGTCATTTTCCGACAGCACCTCTGCATAAGTTTTAAACTCTTCAGGAAAATAACAAAAGTGATTGGCTGCCTCTTTCAACTGCCAGCTATTGCGACCTGTAAGAATGGCGGCACGCGACGGGGCACATTTGGCATTAGGGGTATAAGCGTTAGTAAAAAGCAAGCCCTGATCGGCAACTCTGTCAAAATTAGGTGTTTTTACCCAGTCGCATCCATAAGCACCCATGTGAGGATAAGAAACATCATCTGCCAAACAAAAAAGAATATTAGGTCTTTCACTGGTCTTTTTTTCAGATTGAATTCCACAACCTGTTGCTAAAGCGAATATTAAGCCTACGATTAATATGTTCGTTACTTCTGTGCTCTTCATACAACTGAATTTTCTCACACAAATGAATGATCGTCAAAAAATAATGGATATACAGTAAAAATATCAATTCGCTTAATTATTACCATAAGCTTAAAAAAGGAGAAAGCCCGGAAAATCCATAAACCGGGCTTTTCTCCCGTCTCTCGCCCTAAGAAAGTTTTACGAGCCTTACCCCATGGGGCTCAATATCAAGCGTCAGATTTCCAACACACTGACCCAGACCCTCCTTACTCCACAAATCTGTGGCTTTTACACCTTCCAGATTCATAAGAGATTTTAGATCTGTATTTACTGCTCTTTTTTCATCCGAAATATTAAACACAGCTATATATCTGGCATCCGATTTTTCATCATCAGCAGTCCACATGACTGTTTCTCCATTTCTGTAAAGCTCCCGGTTGTTCTTTGAGTGTTGATTAATATCGATCACATCCTGATTGGTCAGCAAAGAAATAGTAAAATCATCACACTTAGGCAGATGTCCGCCAAACATAAGAGGGGACTTAAACATAGCCCAGAGCGTGATCAATGTAACCTGCTCATCTTGATTAAAATTGGTATTTCTGTCCTGTCCGCCTGACTCTCCTCGCGGCATGTAACCCAAAGGCAACATATCAGCATCCGGCCAATGTCCCGGGGTAGAAAATGGAGCCCACACAGCACAACGCTCCATTTGTTTCTTCAGAGAGCCCCACTCATCCCAAAAATCAGCAGAAATCCGCCACAAATTGGAATGTTCACGTAAATGGCGGATATTGGTTGTTTCCGGTCCTCCAGGAGAAAGGCTCAACACCATCGGCCGCCCGCAGTTCTCTATAGCACGGTGCACTCCTTCAATATCATCAATGCGGTAAGGAGATCCCTCCCCTGTAGGTGAACCGTCACTATTCTGTACTTCATGCCAGGAATTCATATCATCAGCTTTGATATAATCTACTCCCCATGATGCATATAATTCAAAAATAGAATTATAATACTCCTGCGCTCCTTTTTCAGCAAAATTGAGCGTTCTCAAACTATTGTACCAGGGACAGCTTTCACGATTATAAGATACCTGATCTGCGGTTAAGTCAGTTCCTTTTACAGGTGTTTTAGCATCAACAGCCTGAACAGGGATTCCTCTCATGATGTGAATCCCAAATTTCAACCCCAGGCCATGCACATAATCAGCAAGTGGTTTAAACCCATTTCCATTTGCTGAAGAAGGAAATTTTTCAGGATCCGGAATCAAGCGACCGTACTCATCTATAAGTTGTGGAATGTTTAATTGCTTATAGGTCTCATGTGTTGCTCCCGGCGCAAACCAGGCCAGATCAACTACAATATATTCCCACCCAAACTTTTTCAGATGACGGGCCACAAAATCTGCATTTTGTTTTACTTCTTCTTCTGTTACACTTACACTGAAACAATCCCAACTATTCCATCCCATTGGAGGTGTCAACGCTAATTTTGTAATGTCCATAAATCTTTTCGTATTTTATTTAAACATTTGAAACTTCAATAACTCTATTCTTCAATAGTCACATTATTCAGACATTCCAAAATAAACGTATAACACATATAAACAGTCCCTCAATCGTACACTCTTTAAGCTCATCTGTTCAATTCGGTTAAAAAATCCAATAACAATCACAAAAAAGCTTCATCCCATCTTAATTCTAAATAGCTGTTTTGTAAAACCAGCAAAACAAAAGAGTACAATTATCAATTCATGTGAATTCTTCGGAAATTAAGTCATTATACCATATCCGTCAGGTTATCTCTATAAGAAAAAATCCATTACGCTTCCGAAATAACCTTTCCCCACAAAATTCAGCCTTCAGGCCGGCTCCCTTTTTTGCTCCTTTGTCATCCAGGCGGCAAAAATCCCCACCCCTCAGGACGGGCGAATTCCATGTTTAGGTCGGGCGAATTCCCTTTCGCCCGCAGCACTTTCAGCCCTTGTTACTACATTACAACAAGGCCTGCCACTTCGGGGCTCGCCCGGTCTTTTTGCCCCCTTCCCCGCATCCACCCGCAGTGGTTTCGGAGTGCCACATTTTTAAACCTCCCCGCATTGGCACATTGCCAACAGGTCTGGCGGATTCCGATCCGCCAATCCCTTTTGCCAAAGAGCCACCCAACCCTCCATCAAAAATGCGTCCCCCGGAACCACCCCCAAGCTATAAAAACATAACGCGTTCTTATAGGAACAGCCCCGCATCTATTTCACCCCAGGGCGTGCGATTTCTTTGTAAACAAAGCGGCAAAGCCGAGCACCCAATCGCACATTTTCACTTTAGCCAATCCTCAATTATCTCCCAACCCGCAATTATCTATCATCAAAAACCACCCCTACTCATGAACTCACCTGTTCACCAACTCAAACCTCATCAGCTAACCAAAGCTGTCCCATAAGTCCATTATGTGTTATAGCCACATTCCTTCCCGCTTTTGAGCAAAAAAGGGAGCCGGCCTGAAGGCCCCTTTTCCCCGCCACCCTTTAGCAGTGCGGCAAAAAGGGAGCTACCAGACTTTCAACATCTCCTTGTGTCCGGGGCATTTAGCCCGGGCTCCCTGTCCGGTTTGCATTCCTCTTCCGCTTCGCTCCGGCTCCATGCTACCTGGCCATGTATCCCGTACCAATAGCCCTGGGCACCCCGCAGCAGCAGTGCTACAATCCTCAGCAACACTCATTTCTGTTTTACTTTCAGAACACACCTTTGCAATAGTCCGCACAGCTGTTTTTCCCCGCCCGTCTTCCAAGAACCATCCGCCCCCTTTTTGCCGCGTCATCATAACCCCGGAAGGACCATCCACATACGCAGTGGGTTGGTTCATTATTCGTAAAATCCCGGCTCGTTAAACCACATTTCCCCGCCACCCCAAAAGCGGTATGAAAAAGGTGTAATCCCCTTTAAACACCCATTATTCCGGGGGCACTTGCCCCGTTCTCCCTGGCTAGTTTGCATTCCACCTTCGTTTCTCTTCGGCTTCATGCACCCTGGCCATGCATCCCGGTCCAAAAGCCCAGAAATCCCCCTGCAGTAGTGCTCAATTCCCAACCTCATCAGAATATATCATTACCCCATCAACAAACTTTTATTTGTTCGCACAACTGCCTTTTCTCTCCACGCATTTCACTTATCCGGGTACACCTTTCCCACGTCATTATCGTCCCCAGGAAGGTACATTCGTTTATCTCTAACAGATTATACAACATTGCAGGTCCCTTTTCCAAAAAAGCTCTGGAAAAACAAAGACACCTATTTCTTTGCCATCTAATTAAAATTATGTATAGGCGAATAATGTCAGATTGCGAGATAAAAGCCAAAAACACTCGCAAAAAATAAAAAAAATCGCAAAGTTAGGGCGGTATTCCCACACCCATCCCGCAATAGCCTGTCAAGGTCAAGCCCTCCGGGTTTTGCAAATGCCAGATACTTAATACTTCTTCAGTACCTTTTTTTTGCAAAAACCTTGACAGACTCCCATACCACCCAAATTCACAGCTTTCTTTTTTCTTTTTCTTTTGTCCTTTTAATGTCAGCAGGAAGAATTCAATCGGAGATACCAGACTTTTAATTCAAAACATCACTGATAGTAACTTCCATAATAACTGAATACATTGGCATGCAACACTCTCAAACAACCCCAACAAAAAAAGCCGCTCCCTGTAAGAAACGGCCCTGGCACGGTAGAGGGAATCCCCCCTCCGCTAACTTATTTTTCTCCCTAATTTTTACCCTGGTTTTCTCCCTAAATCATTTCTCTTCCTGCTATTGTTGTTATGTATTTTTGGCTAGGATGATTTGGCTCTTCCGGAATTGTCCGTGCTATCAATCCCTGTTCTAACAAAGGCTGAATATGCCTCCTGAAATTTACAGTTTGATTACTCAGGCCTAACCTTTTAAGCATATCAGCCTTACTCCTCGGTTTCAAACAATATTTTAATAAATGCAGTTTTTTTTCATTTACACTTTTCGCAGGGTTTACTTGGTTACTTACTTAGTTACTCTTGCCCAAATTATTTATGTTTATCACTATGACAATCCGAAAACACGACCATTGATCATAGATCCTAAAAATAAAGAATATGAAAAATAAAACAGTATTTTATGCATTGTACTATCGACTTCCAACAATCTCCCAATACCCTCCTTTAGCCGCCCCTACCCGTTTAAGAACATTCTCACCCCTCATTTTTTTTAACTGATATTCAACACCTTTATCGGTTATTCCAATTTGTTCAGCCAATTCATGAATTGTAATTTCTCTATTTTGCTTTATAAGGGACAAAATTTTCTCCCTGGTTTTCTCCCTGGTTTTCTCCCTAGTTTTCTCCCTAGTTTTCTCCCTAGTTTTCTCCCTAGTTTCACCATCTTCTTCCTTCTCTCCTGCTTCCTTAAAAGTGGAGTTTACAGAAACACCAAACATCCCTATACGATCATAATCGAAAATCGGAGCAGGATTTCCATTTTCTTCCAATTCGAACTTAACCCGGGCTATTCCTCTGTTGAATCTGTTTACATACCCCAGAACTTTCATTGCTTCTGCAATAACCGGATTCCGATAATCATTTACATTTGGAAAATTCTCAGGACGGGCATTTCCATATAATCCCCCTGGATTTATTACCTCTATCCTTTGGGAATAATGATAAAATTTCACCGGCGCATTTGATTCGTAATCCCGATGCATGATTGCGTTCATCAAAAGCTCTCGCAAGGCCCATTTAGGATAATTCAACTGCTTACTCTCTTTCAAAGCTGATATAGCTATAGGTTTTTGCTGGATAATAACATACTCAATAAAAGTATCCAGCTCCTGCAAAATATCAATTAAACTCCCGGTAAACTTTTTCTCGTTTATAATTTCTGAAGCTTCAGTATCTCCATTAAACTGGACATACTGAATGTATGCTCCGGGAATATGACGTTCGACTTCTTTACCAAAAAGCAACATCCCTGCATTTGTTACGCTCCCATAATTCAAGCTATAAAACCTTAAACTCGCAAGTTTTTCTTCCACACTCCTGTGGTCCTTTGACAGAGTTTCTTCATCTAATGCATTGGGAAGATAATTTTCTAGGAAAGTTTTTAGTTTTATTTCATCAACACCATTACCTAATGAAGGACGAATATCATAAGTGCTAACATTTGCTGTTCTTTTTTCAATTAAAAGACGCTCTTCCATCTCACTTGCAATGGCTTTCCGGGGGCCCACTCTTATCCAGGTTCTGCCTCTGTATCTTACAGGAGGAAATGGGGACGGTTGTATCTCCAAAACAATAACATCACCATCAGGAAAACTAAAGGCTTGCGTGGACATTATGGGTTGTGGTAATATGTTCCCGTCTGATCGCAGTCCTCCCAATGATTGGAGTAATTTATCAGTTGCCTTCAATCCGCTAAGAGTGCCATCATCATGAACGCCAATAAGCAGATAACCATTTCTCAATGTTTTTCCAATATCATTCGAAAAGGCACAAATTGCCTGCGAGAATTTATCAGTATCATTCCTTGATATAGTACGTTCTATCTGTTCTGATTCCATATCCCCAAGCAACGCCTGAACTTTTTCTTTTGTCAATTCTACATGATTCATAACTTTTCCTCAGAAAAACATATTAAACATTGATGGATGCCAGATCCCCCAAAGTTGCAAAAAAATATCCATCATTTTCCAGAGATGGCCGATTTCCATATCTCCCAATCTTAATCACCCCAATCTCTCCCATTTCTCTCACAATCCCCCACCTCCCTTGCAAGCAGACACCCTCCTTAATAAATTGCTTCTAATCGATAAAACCCAAAATCATGGCAATTTTTGAAAATGCATTCAACAAAACTCTCATTCACGAAGGTGGATACGTCAACGACCCGGATGACCTGGGTGGTCAAACCTACAAAGGCATTGCCCGAAATATCCACCCCGACTGGACCGGCTGGAGAACCATCGACAAATACAAACAATCGCCCGTTTTCCCGGATAATCTGGATGCTGATGTTCATCTCCCTGATGAGGTCAGACAATTCTTTAAAAATAAATTTTGGGATAAAATAAAAGGCGACCTCATCCAAAACCAGTTAGTCGCAGAATCCATCTTTGACTTCTGCGTTAATTCAGGTGTCAAAACCGGCATTTCCATCGCACAAAGAGTTCTCGAGGTTACCCCTGACGGAATTATCGGCCCTATTACCCTTAATGCCGTCAATAGATTCAATCCGGAACTCTTCCTGGCATCATTTACCATCGCCAAAATTGCCCGGTACGTTCACCTGGTCAAAATCAGACCGGCCAACCGTAAGTTCTTTTTTGGCTGGATCCGCCGTGCTATTGGTGACATCTAAAAACTAAAATCATGAGCTTCATATCCAATCTCTTCAACAAAGGAACCGGAGAGACCATCGTCTCTTCCATTGGCAATGTCATCGACGACCTTACCACAACAAAGTCAGAAAAGCTTCAGCTGGAGCTGGAACTCAAAAAAGCGGAATGGCAACATCAGCACGAAATGCAAAGCCTGAAAATTAAACAGGAAAGTAACATTTTAAAGGATAAAGACTCTGCACGGAACCGGGCAGCAAAAGTGCAGACAAGTCCATCCGCTACGCTGCTAAACAAAAACATCTCTGCTTACCTGGCCATCATTACCACCGTACTCTCTTTTGCGCTATTCTTTGTCATTCTTTTTTATCCCGATTCTCTCCCTCAAAAAGGCAAAGACATTATCATCTATATTCTGGGTGTTCTGAGCGCCATCATTACTCAGGTATTCAGCTTCTACTTTGGTGCTTCTCTCAAACAGGAAGGATCCAACCCACTACCTCCTGATACATCAACTCATTAGGTCTTCAGCTCATCAGCTGAATAACGGAGTATTTGACTGTGCAAGCAGAGCAAGTGTTTGTTCAAATAGTGCCAGTAACAAAGCCTGCTCCGATTTTTCTTCGGGCGAGTATTAACGCTGTAAATGGTGCCTTTTGGACAAAAATCTAAATCGGGTAGGAGAAACGGGATTATTTCCCGTTTCGACCTCCCACACCACCGTACGTACGGTTCCGTATACGGCGGTTCCTTAGCCCACCCTCACTCTGAGGTAGTATTCCGAAAACGTAAGATAACCCGCCTTTGATAGACGTTCATTGGTTATGCTTCGGGAAACAATAATACTATTCGATATATGCCAATATCCTTTACGGGTATTAGCCCACTCCCATGATTTACCATTAGGAATGCCGAGTTTGCGAAGATTGTGATATCGCGTCTTCACACGCTTCCATTGTTTCCATATTACCATCCTGAGCCTTCGCCGATACCATGTATCAATCCTTGAAAGCAGGTTCTTTATATCTGCATACTTGTAATAATTGACCCAACCTTTAATATACGAGGAGAGCCTTTCTTTACGTTTTGCATTGCCCCAGCCATTGCTCCGTGAGGTCAAAAATCTAATCTTATCCTTAAGTTTGATTACAGTTTTAGGATGGATTCTAAAGCGAACCTCCCCTTTTACTCGATAGAAGGAGTAGCCTAAGAATTTAATCCTATTAAAGTAAACTACCTGAGTTTTTGATTTATTGACATTTAGAAACAGACGGTGTTCGATAAAGTGTGTGGTACTTTCCATGACACGTTCTGCTCCACGTTTGCTTTTGCATAGTATAACCATGTCGTCTGCATACCGAACAAAACGGTGTCCTCGGTTAGTTAACTCTTTATCGAGTTCGTTAAGCATCATATTACTCAACAAGGGGCTTAGCGGGCCTCCTTGCGGAACGCCCTGCTGTGTGGTTTCAAACTTGTGTTCGATAACCACGCCTGCATTCAGGTATTTATGGATTAGCGAAACCACCCTGTTGTCATCTATCGTCCTTGACAAAATTTCCGTTAGCTTACTATGGTTGACCGTGTCAAAGAATTTCTCCATATCCATATCAATGGCATACTGATAACCTTCCGATATGAATCGTTTGCATCTAAATAATGCCTTATGAGTGCTTCTTTTGGGTCGAAAACCAAAGCTGTTGTCCGAAAATTGCCGTTCGTAAATAGGCGATAATACCTGATGGATCGCTTGCTGGATAAAGCGGTCTATAACCGTGGGAATACCCAACGGACGTTTACTCGTTTTATCCTTGGGTATTTCTACCCTGCGCACCGGATTTGGATGATACTTCCCGGATTTTATGGATTTTATTAGGTCTGATCCATGGGTCTTTAAGTAATCCCGAAGGACCCCGACTTCCATCTTATCAACTCCATCGCTCCCTTTGTTTCGAACTACGCGTAGATATGCTTTATTCAAATTATAGGGATTCAAGATCTTTCCTAACAATCCATCCTCTTGTGGTGGTGTTACCTCATTGTTTTCGGTTATCCAAATGGAAGTCGGCACTTCGGCATATCCTCGGTGTTCCGCACCTACTTTCTGCCGGTAGCTATCTTTCGATATTTTCTGCTTTCTACCCTTCATTTGGTAATCCTCATTAACTTGGTAACTAAGGTTCAGCCCTTCCTCATGCAAATCGGGACAAAAGTACTATGGCTTCGGCTGACTTCTCACGACAAACTTGTTTTGTCCATGCTTCATACTTCGTTTCAGCATGTCCGTGAGACCTCCCGTGGTAAGATAAATAACTTTCACACCATATCCCCACCGCATTTACACTCCTGTATCCGTATAGCCTTTGGACTTCGTCTTGTTTGGGAAACTCATCCTACAGAATATGCCTGATGCGGTTCGTGTTCCTAGGGGCAGTGTTTTGCGTCCAGCTTCCTTCAGATTCCACCTCACAATGGACACCCTTGCCTTCTGCTAATGGTTGGCGACTATAAACCCCCATCATGGACTTGCACCACTTAGCTATTTACCATGCACGGCACACCAAAAAAGCTCTCCGGCTTCCCGAAGAGCTTTTCATCTCAAACATCAAACAACAACCACTCGTTAGTGGCTATTTTTTTCTTCCTCTCGGAGATGGTTTTTCCTTTGGTCGGTTTAATAAACGCTTTAGCAACAAAGAGACCAGGAAACTAACCGCAGCACCTATGGCAGAAAGCACAATCGTTCCCATCACATCTGCCAGGGAAATATTGGTAAAGATCCCTGTCAGTGTTCCTCCAACAAACCCTGCCTGCCGGCCACGTTCTATGTTTCCCGGGCTCATCATTATTCAACGGCAATTACGCGCAGGGCATTGGTCGAACCATTGTTGAGCTTATACAGCTCACCGTTCACTTCCTGCCAAAACAGGAGACCGAGCATCACTACTCCAACTCCACCTTCAACCGGCTCCACACTCCCGATGGTCAGAGTTTCTTCCAAATGCTCCGACTCATCCAGAGAAAAAGGCTCCCCTTCAACGGTAGCAGCCGCCGATTCCAATCCGTTAAAATCAAAGAAACCGGCTACAGTCACAAATTGCCCATGAGTAGCACCTTCCGGTTTCCGGATGCTGGACGGATTGAAGGCGTCAATAAGCACCTCTGCAACACCTTCCGCAAGACTGGCACCATATCCTTCGGTAAAGATATTCTTCAGGTTACTGTTGGCGTTGAATTCAAAACCCGTCAACAATGCCACATCACCAGCCATCACATTCCGCTCTCCACGAGCCGAGACCTCATCGCTCTTCACAATCTTTGAGAATGCAGAAGACAATCGTCCACTCATCCCCCGGTCAGAAGTTAAGGTCAGTTGCTCGCGAAAAGCATCGCGTAGCAATTTCCCGGCTTTGACGGCTCTCAAAAATTCCTGTCCGTTTTCCCGGGTACGCGCAAACCTCGGATCATTCTTAATACGATCACCATCGATTCCCCCTTTAGTGCGAGCCAGATATTTCCCCCCACTTTTGTAGAAAGTAAGGTCTCCTACTCTTCCTTTCAACTTCAAAAAACTTTCTTGTCTTGCCATAACATTTTAGGTTTTCAGGGAGATGGCTAACCCATTCACCCTCGTTAATGAATCAAACCTATCACTGAAAACCCATTATTTCAAATCATCACGGGAAACCTGACTTCCAATGAGAAAACTGTCCTGCAATGTCTCTTTTTTTATTATTTTTACTGATACATATTTACAAACAGACAATACAACATCAGTATAGATTCTGTATATCTCAAGTATAGATAAAGTATTAGAACCTGACTTATTGTTAAATAAGCAACCATAAAGAAGATGAAGACCAAACGAATTTGCATCTACGCCAAGGACATCCAGCGCATCACCGGCAAAAGTGAGAAAACCGGCTACCGAATCCTGGACAATATTCGCAAGCGCCTGGGGAAAGAGCCCCATCAATTCGTAACCATCAAAGAATTCGCCGACTTCGCCGGATTTGCCCCCGAAGAAGTAAAGGAGTACATCTACGACTAACCCCATTAAATTTAATAGGTTTTACCCCTGTTTGGCCCCATTAAACAGAAATTTCACACAAGACACTAACCAACAACCACAATCCTAAATAAAACCCCTCGTTTCATTCAAATCAGCACTTTCCAAAAAGGTCAAAAGAGAGCCAATTCTAACATCACCACCCATTTTCATAAATACTATTCCATTTTATCTCCATTTACTCCACCTCAGGATAAAACAGCATCTCTCAAACCAACCCAAAACACACAAAATCAACACAATAATTATTGCTTTCACCCTCCCAATTCCTTAACTTTGTAAATGACTTCAAAAGTCAAAAACGCTCAAACATCATCAAAACGAATGAGAACAAAATGGTGAACAACTAAAAAGATATCGAACCAAAGAACTGATTTACAGCACATATAGATAAAATGAATGAATCCCGCCCGGATCACACCAAAATTAAAGACCTGAAATTTTTAAAAAAATTCAGGTCTTTTTTATTTCTAAACCTCACGAAGAAAGCACTCAAAACATTTCTTTATCGGGTTAACAAAAAACCTCTTAAGCTAAACTTTATTGGCATAGATTGGTTACTTACATAGAATGGTCCAGTTCCTGATGGGAATAGAAAAAGACCATCGTCTCATCAACAATGAACGTTTCGATTCAATTTCAAAAAATAAGTTCATAAAGATCTAATCAAGGGGCAATTAATTTATCTATCTTTATGAAATATTTGTAGTGCAGCTCATAAGATTAAGTTTTGCAAACTTGGTTAAAACACTATTAATTTAGTAACCCCTTCCCATTATTAATAAGATTATTTTCCTTTTAGGATAGAGACAAATCTGATTTAGCCCGCCCTCAATTCGATGTATCCCTCCCCCGGCCTAATGTGAAGAAAATCACATTCATTCTAAATAACTTTAGCATATGCATGCTAATTTCGCAAATGAAACGAGCATGACAATGTGAGATTGTCACAACAAGAACATGTATAAACTAATGGTCATGCGAGTTCCATCAGACCAAAGGATGAACCAATTTTTATACTGATGAAATAAAACTATTATGCCACCTAAAACAACACCCGAGTATACCATAAAATTAGGCTTTGAGGAAATCAAGCTACCACTGTTTGAGGATATCTTGATCATAGGCAGGAAAACGCCTTATGGCCGATTAGGTCTTTCAAAACTTTTCGAGTTATTAGTACCAAATCAATTCGACTATATAGAGGTTGACGACAATAATGTGGAGGCTATATTTATTAACCGCAAAATATTAAATAAAATAAACGTCGAACTAGCTATTACTCTATTAAGAAAGAATATTTTCCCTTATGTTTCTCCGAAAGAAATAGTCAAAGTGGATTTTAAAATCAAAATCCAATTTAATTCATTTGATATTAACGCTTAAAATAAAACTGTCATATACCGGATGATTATTATCCCCTGTTTGCATCGTAATTAAAAAAGACAAAAGTATTACTACCGTCAATCGTCCAGTTTTAAAATATTAAAAATAGAAAGGTTGTCCCTAAAGTCAGAAATAATAAATATCACTATCATGACGAGAGTGTAAAATAAACTCTGTCCATAAACTAATAAATCTTAATATTGCAGTTTATGACAGACAAGAAAAAAGAG